>JAICMT010000052.1 GCA_025929125.1 Acidobacteriaceae bacterium
GCGGAACGTACTCGATGAGCACGCCGGCATGGATAGTGAAGTAATCGACGCCCTGTTGCGCCTGCTCCTCGATGACCTCGAGGTAGACGTCAATATTGAGGTCTTCGAGCTTCTTGACGCGGGCCAGAGCCTCATAGAGCGGCACGGTGCCGATGGGCACGGGGCAATGGCGGAGGATCTGTTCGCGAATCATGGGGATGTCGCCACCGGTGGAGAGATCCATCACGGTATCGGCGCCGTAGTGTACGGCGGTGTGGAGCTTGCGGAGCTCTTCATCGACATTGGAGACGATGGCGGAGTTGCCGATGTTGGCGTTGATCTTGCAACAGGCGCCGACGCCGATAGCCATAGGTTCAAGCTCGGGATGGTTGATGTTGGCCGGGATGATCATGCGGCCAGCGGCGACTTCGGAGCGGATGAACTCGGCGGGAAGCTTCTCGCGGTGCGCGACGTAGGCCATCTCCTCAGTCACGAGGCCTTTGCGAGCGAAGTGCATCTGGCTCATGTTCAGGTCGCCCGTGCGGGCGGCTTCCTCACGGCGCTTGACGATCCACTCGGCACGCGGGAGCGGAACCGTGTACTCGCCGGCGGTAGCAGAATGCCCATTGCTTTTGGCCGGATGGCCATTCCCGTTTGTGCTCATCGGAACCCTCGTATGACTGGATTTTGCGGTGGGGACTTCAGACGCAGTGCTGCTGAAAGTCACGACTCTTAAAGAGAAAGTATACGCCGCCGGATGAGGTGTGGCGGGCGGCCGGTTTGTGCTACTGATTGACGCCGCTGGCCAGGAATCCGCCGTCGACGACAAGAATCTCGCCGGTGACAAACCCGGCTGCGTCGCTGGCAAGAAAGATCGCCGAGCCCACCAGCTCCTCGGTTTTTCCGAAGCGGCCCATGGGGGTGCGCAGCAACAACTCCTTGCCGCGCTCGCTCTTGTCCAGCAGCTCGGCGTTGAGGGCGGTGCGGAAGACGCCGGGAGCGATGGCGTTGACGGTAACGCCGCGCGAGCTCCACTCGACCGCCAGCGACTGGGTGAGGGCGCCGACCGCGGCCTTACTGCAGGCGTAGGCGGTGACCTCCTTGAGGCTGACGAAGGTATTGAGCGACGCGATATTGACGATACGGCCGTAGCCGCGCTCCAGCATGTGGCGGCCGAAGATCTGGCAGGCGCGCAGGGTGCCGGTCACGTTGGTGTCCATGATGTCGTCCCAGAGCTCTTCCGGGAAATCGACGGTGGGCGCACGCTTGATTTTGCCGGCGGCGTTGATGAGGATGTCCACCTTGCCGAAGGCGGCGATAGTCTGATCACAGAGCTTGTGGAGGGAGGCGGCGTCTGCGACATCCGAGGTGATGCGGAGGCTGCGCCTTCCCTTCGATTGAATCCGGGTAGCCGCATCGTCGACCTGCTCCTGACGACGCGAGGTGGCTACGACATCCGCTCCCGCCTCCGCTAGGCCTATAGCCATGGCGAGGCCGATGCCGGAGGTACCGCCGATGACGACGGCGCTCCTGCCCGAAAGATCAAACAGCGTGTTTCCCATGTACTTCCCTTCCCAGCGCAAATGTTTTGGCGAGCCCGGCACATACCCGGATGGCTGCGATGGCAGCCGCACGCCAGATTCATTCTATCGGCAGGAAATAGTGCGAGCCGTGGCGGGATAGCGAAGGAGGTGTAGGAAACAATAGCCGGATTCGCTCACCTCGCCAGTTATCTGTTTCACTGGAGGCTATGAGCCAGCCTAAGCCAGCTTCGGAACAACAGCCGACCGTCAGTTCGACACAGACTGCCGGCTATCGCACCAACTACGCCAACAGCGTGCAGGTGAGGATGAGCGTGTGGGATTTCTTCCTCGAGTTCGGAACCATGCGCCAAGACTCACCGGAAGAAGTGAAGGTGGAGAACTTCCAGGGCATTTACCTGAGCCCGCAACAGGCCAAGGCACTGCTGCAAATCCTCCAGCACAATCTGGCTCAGTATCAGAATGCGTTCGGCGAGCTCTCGCTAGAGCCCGTGATCCCGCCGCCGGGGCCAGTACATTAGTAAGCAATCACGGCGGGGCATGGATGCTGAGCGCCGCACAGAGCATCGTTTCCGGTGCAGCTCTTCTAGAATAGAGAGCGATGAAGCACACTCTGACCCCACAGCGCTATCTGATCCTGCTTGCCGTTACGCTGAGCGCACCGCTGGGCGACGCTCTGCTGACTCGCGGCATGCGGCAGATCGGCACGGTAGACCTGCACCACCTGGGGCTGTTGTGGCAGGCGCTATTCAATCCGTACATCGATGCCGGGATTCTGCTGTTGATCGGATTTTTTGCCAGTTACATGACGGCGCTGAGCTGGGCCGACCTGACATTCCTGATGCCGGCGACCGCGTTCGGGTATGTCGTACTGGCACTGGTGAGCCGGTTCTGGCTGCATGAACCTTTGAGCGGATACCGCTGGGCGGGCATCCTGCTGATCGTGTGTGCGGTGGGGTTCGTAGCGAACGGCCCGTCGCTGACGGAGCATCCAGAATTGAATCGGATGGACTCCGGAGCGGCGCGCTGATGATGGTCCATGCAAGCGATCTTCGCGCCTGGAGCAGCATTCTTGTCGTGGCAGCGCTGGCGATTGCCGGCGAGTGCCTGATTGCGGCGGCCATGCGACGACTGGGCGACCTGGACGATATACGTGCACGCAGCGGATTGAAAGGCGCGATCCGGGCAGTGCTCACGAGCCCCGTGTTCCTGGCTGGCGCAACGTGTATGGCGCTCAATTTTTTTGCGCTACTCTTCACGCTGAGCGCAGTCGATCTTTCACTCGCAGGACCTGCCAGCGCATCGCTGACCTATGTGGGGAATGCGGTGGCGGCGAAGTTGTTCCTGCATGAAAACGTGGACCGCAGACGCTGGATGGCGGCGCTTTGCGTGTGCGTAGGGGTGTATCTGATCAGCAAATGAGTTACGGGCGTGACGCGGGTGCGGCAGGCAATGCGCCCGTTGCATGCAGCCAGCTGAGCAGGTGCCCCAACTGGCGCAGAAGCTGAATTTGCGCCTGATGCAACTGGTAATTCGCATCCACCACCGCAAGATACTTCTCCCGCTCGCTGATGCGGGCATTTTGCTCGTCCTTGGGCGTCATCTGAGGGGCGGTGGGATTTCCCGTACCGTTCTGCAGTTCCAGACGGAGGGCCTCCAGCTGCTGCTGCGAGTACTGCTGCTGCAGGCCGGCGACTTCAGCCTGCGCCTGCAGCTCAGCGAGCGCTCGACGGGAGCGGTTCTGTCCATCGATGAGGTCGCGTTCAGCGTTCTGGGCGTCGTAGAGCGCTTTCGAGGCCTGCGCGATGGACTCGTGCGCCTTATCGGTACGAACCCGATCAAGGATTGGGACGGAGATCTGCACGCCTGCGAACCACTCATTCGCGGTCAGCAACGAGCGGTTGGAAGTCCGGTCGATATACGTGAGCTGCAGCTGTTTGTACGAACTGCTGAAGGTGGCATAGCGGTTGTACTGGCCGAAGAAATTCAACTGGGGACGAAAGAGGAATGTGGAATCTCCATGAGCCTGCTGCTGCTTGGCTTCGGCACCGGCAAAGGCCGCGGCAATGGCGGCGCTGGGATGATTTTCAACCTGCACGGGCTCGAGATCGTCCGGCACCGGGCTCGCCGGGAATGCGGAATCGAGGGTGAGACCCTGCTCCGGAACCCCAAGCATGCGTGCCAGCCGGCCGCGATCGCTTGCGGTGTCATCTTCGGCATGCAGGAGCGCCGCCCGGAACTGAGCTGCCGTAAGCCGCGCCTGGGTGAGGGCCATCGTCGTATCGAGCCCCGCATCAAGGCGCTGCTGCACGATGTTTACCAGCACTCCGGCATCCGCGGACTCCTGCTGGATGACCTCTTGACGCTGCTGATCGTGCTGCAGGGCCAGCACGGCCAGGGCGGTATCCTGGGCAACCGATTCGCGCATGTCCTGGAGCGCGTATTCGGCCGATTGCAGCGCGGCCTGAGCGGAACGGGTGTAGGAGCGCTGAGCCGGGTTATAGACCAGCGATCCGGCCGAGATGCTGAAGAGCGTGGGAGGATTGGTGCTGTAGCCGTAGGCCTGCCCGAGTCCGGCTCCGGCGGTGATCGAAGGGATGAAGGCGTCGTGAGTCTCGCGCAATGCAGCGCGGGCACGCTCCACATCGGCCTCCGCGGAGCGGACGCGCGGATGCGTGCGCAGCGCGAGATCAACAGCCCCGGAGAGCGAGATCTGCGCATCGGCACCCGGAGCGATGGCAAGTGGAAGCAATGTGGCCACGACACAGGCAAGCACTCTCAGCCGTCCTCGTATGGCGGTACTCGGCACATTCATCTCACCAGAGATGCTAGCCGAATCCGCTCGCGAGCCGTGGGTTGCATCCATCTAGAGGCCCTGCCAGTGCTGCGAGCTGCGCGCGAATACCGGGGCCAGCGCCGCGGCCGCCGCCATCTGCTGCCCGGCTTCGCCGGCAAGCCCACGGGCAGCGAGCAGGCGGCTGAGCTGCACGTGCACCTTGAACGCCGGGGCCTCGTCGGTTTTGGCAGAGGAAGCAAGATAGAGGCGAAGGCACTTCTCCGCCAGCTCGGGTTCGCGATGCATTGAAATCAGGAGACTGGCGGCGTCGACGATCGCCGGGCCATGGGTCCGGTCCGCGGCAATCGCCGACTTAAGCGCGGCGACGGCGTCGTCGCTGCGGCCGCGCGATTGATAGAAGGCAGCCAGATCGACCCATGCCTGGGTGCTCTTCTGCAGTACGGTGACCTGCTTGAACTCGGTTTCGGCGGTGGCGTAATCGCGATCCTGCGCTGCGATGCGGGCCAGCAGGAGATGGGCCTGCCCCGGGAATCGCGCCATCATGGAGCTGGCGAGCTGCCTGGCCTTATCCGTGCCTCCGCCAACGATGAAGGGCGCTTCCACGTAGTACTCGCCGAGGTCGTTGAGCGCAGCGATGTTGGAGGGATCCAGCTCGACGGCGCGCGCAAACGCAGCCTGCACCCGACGGGCGAGCTTGAATCCGGCGATGGGCCCGGCGTGCCGCGCCTTCGCGCCGTAGACGCGTCCCAGCCACAGCTGGTTCTCGCTGGAAGAGCGGTTACTTTGATTTCCGGCGCCCGCGGCAAGCTCGCACTCGCGCACTGCCTCGTCGGTACGATCCTGGGCGGCGTAGACACGGCAGAGCAACTGATGCGCGTAGGCGTCTCCGGAATTATTATCCAGCGCATGGCGCAACTGGACCTCAGCCTCTTCTACCCGGCCCTCCTGGAGCGCCTGAAGCGCAGACGTGCTCGGCTTCCAGGACTGATCCGCAACCGCGATGTCGGCGCGCTGAGCCCAGAGCACGGGAGCGGCCAGCAGGAGGGCTGCGGTCGCGGTGCGGAGCGACTTGAGACTGAGGGGAGGAACAAATGCTGGAATCATCGGCTTCTAATTCGAATTCGCGGGTTTGACCTTCAGGCCGCTCTTCAGCTCGCGATTATTGGCGGCGTTGCGAGCCACGACGTCGCCCGGGGAGAGTCCCCCGGTGATCTCCGCCCACGTGTTATTCATAATTCCTCCGGCAGTTTCCACCGGGGTCTGCACCAGGGTGCCGTTCACGATGCGGAAGACGTAGGCGCGCGAGCCCTCAAAATGAAGCGAGTCACGCGGTATGGCCAGCACGTGCTTGTGCTCCGCAATGGTGACTTCGATGCGCACGTTCGCATTAGGCTGAAGCGTGCCGTCGGCATCATCGACCGTCACCATGCACTCGCCTACGTTACGCGTGCCGTAGGAGATGATGGTGGTTGGAATCTGCGATACATGCCCGTGCCAGACCTTGTCCGGCAGCGCGTCCCAGTAGATAATCACGGACTGGCCGTTGGCTAATCCTCCGACCTCCGGCTCGTCGAAGTACGCGGTGACGCGCATACGGGTGAGGTCCGCGACGGAGATGAGGTCCTCGCCGGGGTTGACATTCTGAAAGCGCGAGACTGGCAGGTAATAGACGGTGCCGGGAATGGGCGAGCGGATGTCGGCATGGGCGACATTGCCCTGGGCAGCAAGCAGAGCAGCGCGGGCATCGGCCACCTCGGCCTGAGCGCGGGCGCGGTCCTCCTGGCCGTAGCGATTGGTCATCCGGTCCTGGATGCTCTTGAGGTTCGCGTTATCGAGATCGACGCGGTGCTGGGCTGCGGCTACTTCACTTGCGGACGCCGCGCCACTCTGCTGCAGCTTCTTCACAGACTCGAGAGTCGTTGCATCCTGCCGGTGCTGCAACTGCGCCCGGTTCAGGTCATTTGCAAGTGTATTGCGCTCTTCCTGGGTGCCGCCCTGCTGGACCGTGGAAGCAGCCTGCTCGGAGGACTTGACGGCTGAGTTCGCGTGCGCAAGCGACGCCAAGGCGTAACGGTCATCCATCTTCAGCAGCATCTGGCCAGGCTTTACCTGCTGGCCTACTTTGACGTAGACCGCCATAACCTGGCCTGCAGCCTGGGCGGTCAGTTTGAAATCCTCGATGGGCTGTACCTTGCCGTTGGTCGAGCTGCTCTTAACAACGTTCTGATATGCAACTTCCGCGGTCGTGACCGTCGCCTTCGGCTCAGTGATGCTCCGCAGAGCAAACGCCCCCAGAATCACAATCACGACGGCGATTCCCAGAACAACATAGGGATAACGACGGGCTGACGTGGGACTGGAAGCCATAGGTTATGCGCTTAAGTATATAAGACGCAATCACCTGCACTTGGATTCGGAATTTTGAGCTCTAGGCTTCCGAAGCTGACGGAGTGATTCCACACAGGTCTATTTCGAGGCCGTCGAAGTGCCCGCTGGCATATGGGCCAGTATTCCGTCGGAGGCGATAAAGCACATCCACCCGCACCCCGGGCTCAAGTTGCAGCCGACTGCATCGAGCCGCCCAGCTGACCGCGCCGTTGCTCCACCCCAGCGCCGGAATGGAAGCTGTGCTCTCGGGCGAGTCAGCGAGCTGAAGACAGACGTGCTTCTCCTGGATGAGCCGAACCGGTTTGGTTAACACTGCACGGCGGGTGAGGAAGACCGGTTCGGGATTGCCGATGCCGAAAGGTGCACACCGAGCGACCCAGTGTGCCAGCTGAACATTGAGGGCGGCGAATTCCAGCTCGGCATCGTACTCCATGCGAGGGCGGAGCAGATCGGGGTGGAGCGCCGCTTTCGCGTGGCGTCGCATACGTTCGCGAAGCAGCTGCAAACGCTCGGAAGGCAAGGAGAAGCCGACAGCATGCGCATGACCGCCGAAGCGATGGAAGAGATCGCCGCCAGAATCAACCGCCGTCAAGGCGTCCAGCAGGTGAAAGCCTTTGACTGACCGGCCGGAACCATGCGCGTCGCCATCGGCATGAGTGACGACCAGGGCGGGCCTGCCTGTGCGCTCCACTACGCGTGATGCGAGAATACCGATCACGCCGCGGTGCCAGTCGGGATGATCGAGCACCAGGCACTCCGGCGGATAGCCGCCTTGTGCATCGGCGATAGCCTGCAGTTCACGGTCAATGGCATCAAGCGCCTCAGCTTCCGAATCCCGCCGCTCCTGATTCAGCCTGTCCAGCTTTTCCGCCAACTCTCGCGCGCGAGCCGGATCTCGGGTCAGCAGCAGCTCCACGACATCGGAGGCGACATCCATCCTGCCCGCCGCGTTGATGCGCGGTGCGATGCGAAACCCAACCTCGCCTGCGGATGGGGCTCGCTCCGGCGGAATCGCTGCGACCTCGAGCAGCGCCCGCAATCCCGGCTGCACTGGCCGGGCGAGTGCCGCGAGTCCGAGGGCGGCGATGGTTCGGTTTTCGCCAAGCAGCGGAACCGAGTCCGCGATGGTGGCGATTGCGACGAGTTTCAGGAAGGAGGGCAGCATCACCTCACGCACTCGCTTCAGCCACGCATTGCGGTCCGGCATCTCTGCGGCGGCGGCGACCAACAGAGCGTGGGCAAGCTTGAACGCGACCGCTGCGCCGCACAGATGTTTGCTAGCGTATCCGCAGCCCGGCTGCGCAGGATTGACCACAGCCACGCATTGCGGCAGCTCGGTCATTCCATCTGGAAGGTGATGGTCGGTCACGATGAGATCGAGACCAATGCGGCGGGCCTCGGCAGCTTCAGCGATCGCGCGAATGCCTGTATCTACGCTGATAACCAGACGCACGCCACTCTCTGCAGCGGCGCTAAGCACGCTCGACTGCATCCC
>JAICMT010000257.1 GCA_025929125.1 Acidobacteriaceae bacterium
GTTGCTCAGCGCCTTCCTGCTGGCGACCGCCTTTCCCGGCACCGCCGGCGCTGCCATCTTCGGAAAAAAGAAGGAAAAAAAGGTAGACGACTACCTGATGGGGCGTAAGCTCACTCCGGCGCAGAATGCTCTGATCGACAAGGCAATCGTCCGCGAGAAGGAAATAGTCAAGGTCGTCAAGGAACGGGCTCCCCTGGTTGAAACCTACATCCAGAACATGCGTCCTGACCCCGAGTTGCTGCAGGTCCCCGAGTCCGATCAGCACTTCCTTGCTCGCGTCGACTTCGGCAAGGTGATCAACGACGAACTGTACAAGCCGAACAAGGGCAACTTCGCCGCCAAGAAAAGCAAGTTCGACTTCTTCAAGAACTCCCTCGGTGCGTTGGGCAGTATCTCCAGCAGTCTCCACCTCACTTTCCACGAGGCCGGTTTCGTTCAGATGATCCTGATGGATTCGAACGACTTTGACCGGCAGCATTACAACTTCTCCTACGTCCGCAATGACTTTCTGGGCAACATTCCCACGGCGGTGTTTGATGTCACTCCGTCCAGCGGCAAGAAGGAGTTTGGCCGGTTCTACGGGCGCATCTGGGTAGAGACGCGTGATGGCAATGTCGTCCGCTTCAATGGCGATTTCGCCGGAACCATCGAGACGATCAAGGAGTTCTACCACTTCGACAGCTGGCGCACCAACGTGCAGCCGGGACTCTGGCTGCCCACCTCCTTCTACGTCGAGGAGACGGACGAGCGGAGTCCGACCCACACGCTCAAGTTCAAGGCGATCAACCACGTCTGGGGCTATGTCCTCAAGGTGCCGGATTCAAACGCCGAGAACACCTCCCTCGAGGTGGTCAACGCACAGGACGTCTCGAACGACGCTCCCGATGTCAGCCCGCTCGGAGCGCAGCGTGCCTGGGTGCAGCAGGCGGAAGATAACGTCCTCGATCGCCTCTTCCAGGCCGGCCTGATCGACGCGCCCAGCGAGTTTGACAAGACTTTGGCCGCGCTCGCCAACAATATATTGGTCTACAACAACATTCAGACGAGCCGCCCCATTCGGGTTCGAACCCTACTCACCGAGCCGCTGGAGTCGCTGGCGATCGGCAACACCATCCTGCTCTCCAAAGGACTCATCGACACAACGAGCATCATCACCTCCGACGGTGCTCAGCAGATGGGAAACTTGAACGGCCTGCTTGCATTCCAGCTGGCGCACATCATCCTCGGACACCGGCTGGACACGAAGTACGCCTTCAGCGATCGCCTGCTGTTTCCATCGAGCTCGGTCTTTGAGCGCATTCCCATGCATCACACCGACGCTGATAACACTGAAGCCGCCAAAGAAGCCATGAAGCTGCTCGACGCGAAGGAGCTCGCCGGAGGTCAGCAGTATTTCGGTCTCTACCTGCAGCAGCTTCAGGCTCGAGTCAAGGGTCTGACCGCGCTCAATACTCCGATGATTGGCGACGCTCTCATCAAGAGCGATAAGGACCCCTCGTTCTGGATGCAGGCTGTGGTGAGCAAGAGTCCCAAGCTGGATATGAAGGACCTTAAGCAGGAAGCTGCGATGCCACTCGGCAGTTTCCTACGCTTCGACCCGTGGACCGACCAGGTGATCCAGCTCCACACAGCCTTTGAGCCGATCCTTAATGCGCGTGACAAGATGCCGTTTGAGATCACGCCCGTCTACCTGAAGCTGAGCTATTACAACCCGAATGCGCAGCAGCAGCCCTCGGCAGCAGCAGCCCCCCAGGGCCAGACGGCTCCGCCGGCCGACAATACGGCTCCGGCTCCAGCGCCCGCAGCGAATGCAGCTCCGGCTCCGGCGCCCGGCAATGGTGAAACTCCCACGCCGGCTCAATAATCAGTCAAACTTGTGCGGTGCGGCAATTTACGCGCACCGCACAACATATAAACCATTAGCATCCTCTAACTGAGTACTTTACGAATCACTCTACTCAGGAGACGGAATGCTGAAGAAACTGATTACGCTCGGTTCTTTTGCCGCCTCATTTGCGCTTTCTTCCGCGGCTTATGCCCAGGCCAACCCAACGGCAACGGCCCTCTCCAACCTTCAAATTGGCGGCGGTTATAGCTACGCCCGCACGGATTACGGCCACAAAGGCGACCAGGGCTTCACAATCTTTGCCGATTATGAGTTCGGCGTGCACTGGGGTCTGGAGGCAAATTATCACCAAACGACCATTTCCACACCGGAGCGGATTGGTGAGAAATCTTTCACCGGGGGTCCGCGAATCATCCTGCGGGCGCACCAGTTCAAGCTATACGGCAAGGGATTTATTGGAGTCGGACGGCTCACCACTCCATACAACGACAGTGGATCCTACTTTCTTACCGGGGCCGGTGGAGGGGTCGAGTACCTGCTCGGCAGCCACCTCACCCTTCGACCCGCCGACATCGAATACCAGCGCTGGTCTTTCCGGCATGGCCTCAACCCGGTTGTCTTGACTGCGGGAGTGGCCTATCGGTTCCACTAAACGTCGGGCAACCCGCGTGCATCTAAGTAGGTAGGGATAGCCAACTTGCACGTCACCAAGAGAACGCTCGAAGACAGATTTTTTAAAGATTCGAAACCGAGGCGGGCAGCCTTGGTCGCTGCGCTTCTACTCGCAGCCGCACCGGCTGCGCGAACCCAGGCAATTCCCACGGCCACCCGGCCCGCCGACATCCAGATCGGTGGCGGCTTCACCACTGCACGGCCGGACTACGAGCCCCGGAACTTCCCTGGATTTGCACTGTACCTCGACATCGATCCCCGCACCCATTGGGGACTGGAAGCCGAATATCACCAGGTCTTCAGCAGTTCGGGAGATCAAAGCCGGCAACGTACCGCAGAGATCGGCGGCCGGTATTTCTGGAACTTCGGCCCCTTCTCACCTTATGGCAAAGCTCTCTACGGTCGCGGCAGCTTCAAGTATCCGTTCGGCTACACCCAGCTGAGCTATAACATCCTCGCTGCAGGCGGTGGAGTGGATTTTAAGGCCACACGGCATATTCATGCCCGGCTTGACTACGAGTACCAGCACTGGATGGGATTCCAGAACGGGGGGCTTCACCCTCAGCTGCTCACCATAGGAGTCGCCTATCACTTCGAAGGCAAACCCCGATATAAAAATCACTGAGCCTGCACCCTCTGACTCAGCGCCAACACCCAGCAAAAGCCCCGGCCTCGGCCGGGGCTTTTCATTTGCTGCGAATTCTAGAAGTGATACGCGATCCCCACCGCCGGCATCGAGATCACTTCGTAGCGGTTAGTGGAAAACTCCGTTTTTCCGAAGCTCGGGGCCTTCGTGACCAGTCCGCGATACTCAATCCGGATATCGAAGCTCGGGCTTAGCTCATATGCCAATCCGCCGCCAAACAGCCCGCCAATCCCCTTCGTCGACTTGGTGCCAAACAGGTTGGTCTCATGATCTAGCACCGGAGTAAAGATCAGCCCAGCCACACCGCCCTCCAAAAAGGGGTTGTACCGCCGATACGTGCGCGTATAGACGTAGGCAGCCGAAGCCTCCTGCATGCGCGAGTGGACGCGTGCGTCGCGGATGAAACTGGTGAAGTACTTCTGATTATTCTGTTCGAAGCTGTAGTTCACCTCGAGCGCGCTGCGCGGCGTCAACATGTAGCGGTAGCTCATCAGCAGGCCAAGCGCTTTTGTCGAACTCTGTTGGACGTTTGCCGCGCCATGAATCGTAGGGCTAAATATTCCGGTGCCGCTGAAGCTTA
>JAICMT010000289.1 GCA_025929125.1 Acidobacteriaceae bacterium
AAGCGCGTGCGCGTGGAGCCGCGGGCCGGCGAGCGGCAGATGAGGTATACGGGCACGACTGCCGGTTTGGATAACCGCGGATTTCTGCGCGTCGCGGCGGATGAGGGCGATATGCGCACCGTGCTGACCGGCGGACTGCGCGAGCCGAACCAGAGCTGAAGAGTCGGCGACGTTACAATCGAGCCAACCACCATGCTGCTAGCGATTGATGTCGGCAACACCAATACGGTTCTCGGCCTGTATCGCCTGCCGGGCGTGGGCGAGTCCACGCCGGCTAAGCTGATCGCTGACTGGCGCGTGACCACGGCGCGCAACCTGACCTCCGATGAGGTGGGGATTGTGCTGCGGGATCTGTTCAACCTGCGCGGGCTGGAGTTGGCGCAGGTGGCGGGCGTGATCGTCTCGTCGGTGGTGCCTCCGGTGGACTCGACCCTGCGGCGCGCGCTGGAGCTGTACTGCAAGGTGAAGCCGATCTTTGTGGAGCCCGGCACCCGCACCGGGCTGCCGATTCTGACGGACAATCCTCTGGACGTCGGCGCGGACCGCATTGTGAACTGCGTCGCCGCGATCGACTATGTGCGCGGCCAGAGTGCGGCGGCCGCTGGAGACTCCTCAGCGCCGACGAATACGCAGCCGCCGATCATTATCGTGGACTTCGGGACGGCGACGACCTTCGACGCGGTGAGCCCGAAGGGCGAGTTTCTGGGCGGAGCGATTGCGCCGGGGCTGGGCATCTCGGCCGAGGCGCTGTTCGCGCGCGCGGCGCGGCTGCCGCGAATCGAGATTCGCAAACCCGCGAAGGTGATCGGCACGGGCACCGTGGACAACCTGCAGATCGGGCTTTACTACGGGTACATCGGGCTGGTGGACGGCATTCTGTCGCGCATGATCGGAGAGCTGGGCCCGGAGACGCGCACCATTGCAACCGGAGGGCTGGCCGCGCTGATTGCAGGCGGAAGCAGCTACATCTCGCATGTGGACGAGTACCTGACGTTGACGGGACTGCGCATCATCTATGAGCGCAACCGCGAGGCGCGCCAGCACGCGAAGACGCGTAGCTGAGGGGCGGGATGCGGTGGCTGCCCGCTCGCCTGCATTAGGATCGGTACCGGATGATAAGCCTGCCTTCCAGGCAGGTCCGATGAGGCGCAATGAGACGCTCGCTGGTTTTGGCTTTCGCGCTCTTGGTGTTGAGCGCCGGATCCGCGGGCGCACAATCGGCGGCGGCTCCCGCGAAACTGGACTCGCTTCCACAGTTGCTGGAAGCGCATGCAGATGACCAACTTCCCGAATGGACCGTGCAGGCGGACAGCATGGTTCAGGCGGCGACTCCTGCGGAGATCCGGCAGGTGCTTCCTGCCCTGGTGGATCTGACGGAGTCCTCCAATGCAAAGCTTCGGGCGAATACGCTTCTCGCGCTCTGGGCGATTGCGGCAAGAAGTAAGCCCGGTCGACCGGAGGACCGCCGACAGCGGGATCTCACTGAGGATGAAGCGATGATTCCTTACATCACGCGATTGTCTCCGCGGCTGATGGACTCCGATCGTCCCAGCCGGACGACTGCACTGCTGCTGTTTCAAGCTTTGGCCACTATTCGTCCAATTCCTCCGGAGCTCATCCAAGCGGAGCTGGCTGTGCTCCGGAGCCCACAAAGTACGCAGCCGATGGCGGATGCAAGATACCCCGGATCGCCGACTTCTCCTGGGCCGCAGATGCTCTGGGCGCTACTTCCGGCTGCCGCTGACTTCTCTCTCGATCCGGTCACGCACATCATAGTGGGGCGTGACTCACCTGAGGTACAGAAAGCCATTATCGAATTCCTGGATCGTCCAGACCAGACGGCTGAATCGCTCTCCGAGTCTATTCGGGCGATCACTGTGGGGCAGGTGCAAGATCCGGCCGTAATCGCTGAACTGCTGTCGCTGCTCCATTCACCCAGCGCGACGGTGCAGAAAGCGTTGGTGCAAAATGTCCTCAGGCTGAGGCTGTCTCCCGACGAACTTGCCAACGCGCGGGCGAGCGTCACCTCCATCGCAGCGGACCCAAATGCGCCCGCGGATCTGCGAACAATTGCGAATTCGGTTCTGTCATGCTGGTCGAATGATCGGCAGGATGAGCCCTGCCCGGCGTTATAGCTGAAGGGCGAACGCTCCCCACGTCAGACCGATTTCCGGCCGCCTTGACGGATAAGAACAATTATCGTTTACTAACTTCTGATGCAGCCCTCCCCCACTTCCACGGCCCGCAGCTTTCGTGAACTTTGCGCGGAGCACGGGCTGGCCGCCACGCATCAACGGCAGGTTCTGTATGAGGTGATGCAAGCGATGCCGGGACATCCCAGCCCGGAAGAGGTGTATGCGCGGGTGAAGAGGCGCGTGCCTGCGATCTCGCTGGCGACGGTTTATAAAAACATTCATCTGTTCGTGGAAACAGGCGTGCTGAAGCAGCTCAGCATGCACCATGGCTCGCTGCGGGTAGAAATGAACAGCGTGCATCATCACCACATGGTGTGCTCGCACTGCAAAGCGATCGCCGACGTGGAAGAGAAAGACCTGGGGACCTTGCCGGAGCTGAACGAGCTGCCCGGAGGGTTCCAGGTGGAACGCTATTCGATTGATGTGATTGGAATTTGTGCCGCGTGCCGCAAGTCTGCGCCGCGCGCCAGAAGACAGAAGCCAAGCTAACCCCACTCGCTTTCCGGAAAGGCCCCAGCCGGGCATTTCGATCTGCAGAAACCAAGGCCGCCGCCAGCGGGCAAGAGATGGCGCCGCCTGAAAAATTAAAACCGATAAAGGAGAACCTCCATGGCCCCCGAATCCACAGAATATACGGCCCCGGCGAAGTCCGAACCCAACGCGCAGGTAGCAGGCGAGGCGAAGTGCCCGTTCAATGCCGCGGCGGGCAATGGCGCGGGAGGCGCTGCCGGGCACGATGCGCTGCGGACCAATCGCGACTGGTGGCCGAACCATCTGCGGTTGGACCTGCTGCATCAGCATTCGGAGCTGTCGAACCCGATGGGCGAGGAGTTCAACTACGCCGAGGAGTTCAAGAAGCTGGACTACTGGCAGTTGAAGAAGGACCTGGCCGCGGTGATGACCGAGTCGCAGGACTGGTGGCCGGCGGACTTCGGCCACTACGGGCCGCTGATGATCCGCATGGCGTGGCACTCCGCCGGGACGTATCGCACGTCGGATGGCCGCGGTGGTGGCGGACGCGGTCAGCAGCGTTTCGCTCCCCTGAACAGCTGGCCGGACAATGTGAACCTGGACCGCGCGCGCCGGCTGCTGTGGCCGGTGAAGCAGAAGTACGGCAACAAGATCTCCTGGGCCGACCTGATGATCCTCGCCGGCAACTGCGCCCTGGAGTCGATGGGTTTCGAGACGTTCGGGTTCGGCTTCGGTCGCGAGGACATTTGGGAACCGCCGGAGATCTTCTGGGGTCCTGAAGACACGTGGCTCGGCGACGAACGCTACGCCGACGACAGCCCACTCGATCTCGGCGACTCACCCTTC
>JAICMT010000470.1 GCA_025929125.1 Acidobacteriaceae bacterium
GCCTCCTCCAAGTGGTGGTGGAGACACCTGCAGGGTCACGAAACAAGTTTTCGTTCGACCCGGAGCAGGAGGTTTTCCATATCAAGAGCGTGCTGCCGGCGGGCATGGTGTTCCCGTATGAGTTCGGGTTTGTTCCGAGGACCAAGGCAGAGGATGGAGACCCGATCGATGTTCTGATCCTGATGGATGAGCCAGCCTACCCGGGTGTGGTGGTAAAGGTCCGGCTGATTGGTGTGATCGAAGGCGAGCAAAGAGAAGGCAAGAAGACGGTGCGAAATGACCGGCTGGTCGCAGTTTCCGGGGTGAGCCACGAATACTCGAATATTCATCGGTTCAAGGATCTTCCGGAGAAGTGGCTGGAGGAGATCGAGAAGTTCTTTGTGAATTACGCAGGGCAGCAGGGCAAGGACTTCCGATTCCTGGGGACGAAGGGAGCCGACGAAGCCATGGACCTGGTGCAGAAAGCTCGGAAGAACGGAAAACGGTAGCAGAACGGAAGAAGGAAGCTCGATGACAGAGAGCCTAGTGCGGTTTGCGATTGGAGGCGTGGTCGTCAGCCTGTTCGCCATTCTGGGCGATCTTTTCCAGCCGAAGAGCTTTGCAGGATTGTTTGGAGCGGCGCCTTCGATCGCACTCGCGACACTAGGTCTTACAGTGGCACACAGCGGGAAGGCCTATGCGGCGCTGGAGGCGCGGTCGATGATGCTCGGGGCCGCGGCGTTCCTGGTGTACGCCGCGCTGGTGAGCTGGGCCGGAATGCGATGGAAGCTGGATGCTCTGAAGACGACGCTGGGTCTGATGCCGGTATGGTTTGCGGTCTCGTTCGGCGCGTGGATGGTGCTCCGGGTGGTGCGATGATCAGCGTCAAGCCCGGTTCGTTGAAGGAGTCGACGCCGCATGAGTACGTGATGCGCTTTGTTTTCGGAGGACTGTGCACCGCGGCGGCAGGATTGATCGCGAAGAAGTTCGGTCCCGGCGTAGGCGGTCTGTTTCTGGCATTCCCTGCGATCTTTCCAGCGAGCTCGAGCCTGGTGGAATCGCATGAGAAGCGACGCAAAAAAGAGGCGGGGCTGCAGGGAGAACGACGAGGGCGAGATGCGGCCGCGGTGGATGCTGCCGGCGCAGCACTGGGCGCGATTGGGCTGATGGTGTTTGCCTTGTTGGTATGGCGGCTGCTGGAGGGGCGGAGCGCCGCAGGGGTGATAGCCGCTGCAACGCTCGCGTGGGGCGTAACCGCCGGCGCAGCGTGGTGGATGCGGCGCACGCTGGTTCACGTGCTCCGCCGGAGGAAGACGCGCTCTGCATCGGCTGATGCAGCGGAGCTTGAGAGGCGATAGCTCCTGAGGAATACCAATTCAGAAGCTGCTCCTGGCAAGTTGCTTAGTGTGCGCCGGCGGGGCCTCTGCCGGGCCGCACCTTCTTGAATGTCCAGACGATTGCCACGCAAACCAGGCACAACAGCGAGAGCCAGCGGAAGACGTCGACAAAGGACCACAGCGCAGCTTGCCGCATAAGCTGGCGGTAGAGCACGCCAGCAGCGGGTCCGCTGCTGTTTGCCGCGCCATAATGGCCGGCGAGCAGATGCTGCGCGCCGTTGAGCCGTTCCTGGAAGGTGGCGCCGGTGACGGGGACGTGATTGAGGATCTCGTTCTGGTGCAGGTCGGAGCGGCGGGTGAGCATGGTGGCAGCGATGGAGATGCCGATGGAGCCGCCCACATTGCGCATGAGGTTGAAGATGCCGGAGGCATTGCCGATCTGCTCATTGCGCAGCGTGCCGTAGGCCGCCGTGGAGATAGGGACGAAGACAAACGAGAGTCCGAAGCCGGTGATCATGATGGGCAGCAACAGCGTGGTCGGGGAAAGCCCCAGGGTGACGTTGCCGAAATAAAGCGTGGTGAGGCCGAAGGTCACGAACCCGAAGGTGAGCAGCCAGCGCGCGTCGACCTTATTGGAGAGGAAACCGATGACCGGCATTCCGCAGATCGCGCCCAGCCCGCGCGGAGCAACGACGAGACCAGCGGTGAAGGCGGTGTATCCGAGCAACTCCTGGTAGAACAGCGGCAGCACGGTGACGGTGGAATAGATACCAAC
>JAICMT010000106.1 GCA_025929125.1 Acidobacteriaceae bacterium
CACCTGATGCCGGTCTTGAATCTCGAACATCGCCTTGAACGCAGCCGCGGTGTACGCCGGATACATCGTCCCATTGCGATAATTATTCGCGGGATTCGTCCGCGAGGAGCACGCAGCGCAACCCTCCGGATCGGCTTCGCTCAGAATGATCGGCAACTTCTTGAATTCGGGATAGGAAGTCACAATGGAAAATCCGTGATCCACATCGGAGAGCTCGTGCGCCAGCCCCATCGTCACATGCCCATTCAGAATGTGCGGCTGTCCTTTGGCATGGAACGAGATGAAGTCCAGCGGAATCGCCTTCCCGTTCACCAGGCTCTTGCCGCTCTTCACATGGTCTAGAAAGCCCTTCAGATATTCCGCAGCATGCGTCCCGGACGGACTCGTCGTCGCCGGCCCGCCCACACGGGCCGTAGGTAGCGCGGATTTCACTCCGGCGGCAGCATAGTCGTACAGCTTGTAATAGTCCTGTGCGGTCCCATGCCAGTAGGAGATATCAGGCTCGTTCCACACCTCGAAGTACCACTGCTGCACCGTCTCGCGCCCGTAGCGCTGCACCAGATGTTGGGTGACCACCCGGATCAGCTCGCCCCACTTCGCATAATCCTTCGGCGGATTGTTGGAGGCTCCGCTGACCGTGCTCTTCGGATAGTGGACCTGATACTCCGGCCGGTCCGGCAGAGTCGCCGCCAAATCTTTCGGCATAAACCCGAACTCCACCAACGGACGAACTCCTGCCGCCTTGTATTCGTCGAAGATGCCGTCCAGAATCGTGAAGTCGTACACCGGCTTACCCGAGGCATCTTCCTGGTACACGTTGGTCGAGCTGAACTTCAACTCCGCCTTCCCGTTTCCGGATGTCAGCAGATGATGGCTGCGGATGTACACAGGCACCGGCGTCAGGTCGTGAAGCTCGCGCAGTAGCTGCTTGCCGTTGCGCATCGTGGTGTAGTTCGCTTCGTCGAAACCGAACCACGAATACAGCGGCTTGTACGCGCCCACTGGCTTGGATATATCGGCCGTGATCTGCACCGGTGTCCCGGTCGGGCCCGCCGGCGGAGGTGGAATCACTCCCTGGGCCGCCGAGGTCAACCAGCAGCAGACCAGGGCTGCAGGGGCTAAATTTCGAAGTGACGCCGCAAGACGCATATGCATCCGTTCTCCTGTTGCGAATCTCAGATTGAGTCTTGGATGAAGCGCTAAAGGTACGACCTTAGCATTTGCCATGTCAAGCTCGGCCAACCACCAATCGACTCTCAACAGCGGCAAATCAGCGCGCGATGGAACGGGTACGGGTCGCTTTCTTCCGCAGCACCGGCTCCCGCGCGAACGAAGCCCTCTGCACCCGTCCCTCAAACAGACCCTTGTGCAGCCGAACATTATCCGGCTTCTTCTGCCCACGCCGGATCAGGGCACGCACATCTTCCAGATGGTCCGTCATCGCCGCTGCTGCCCGCTTGGGGTCACGCTGTTCAATCGCATCCAGAATCGGCCGGTGCAGCCGGAGTGTATGGTCCACATGGACCACCTGAGCCGTCGTCGCAATCGAGCTAAACATAGCCGTATGGATCGAGTGGAACAATCGGCTTGCCAGCGCATTGCCGGTCGCGCCGAAGATGGTTCGGTGGAACATCAGGTCCGCGGCAACCACCTGCTGCATGCTGTTCCCCTTCACCTGCATCTCCCGGATGGAGTCCTTCAGCATCGTGATGTGCTCAAAGGTCGATCGCTCCGCCGCCTTGGCCGCCAGCGCCGGCTCCAGCATCAGCCGCAGCTCCAGCAGGTCCTCCGGCGAAATATCATCCAACAGGAACAGGAAGTCCATGGGCATCGCCAGAACATAGCTGCCGTCTTTGCTCAAATACGTTCCGTCGCCCACCTTCTGCGTCACCACCCCCATGGTCTCCAGCACCTTCATGGCCTGCCGCAGCGTCGACCGCGCCACGCCGAAGGTTACGGCCAGCTCGCGCTCGGAGGGGAGCAGCGAGCCCGGCGTCAGCACGCCGTCCCGCATCAGCTTTTGGAACCGAAGCAGCAGAAGGTTGGTGATGTCTTCCTTCTGTGTCCTCGCGCTGTAACCTGGTCCCTTGGTCGTTCGTGATGCCGGCATACGGTGCTCCCATCAGGTGAAACTCGGTCCATTTTGCGAATGGGTGGTTCAGCCATCGATACTACCGCGTTCAGGGGCAAAAGTTCGGGCACCCACGGGCAAATCTATCTACTTTGAATGTCTTAGCTCATGTGACTCTGCCGTTTTGCGCATAATTCGCAATGCCGTTTGCACCACCCGCTCCAGGCTGTGTCTGACCCACACCAGCTAAAAACCTTGTCAAGCCCCAAAGAACCCCGGAAATCCAGCAACCCATGCCACATCAGCGACTTACGCCAACAATTTTGATGTGACAGGAGTTATGTCCCATCTTCTATACTGGAATTAGGGGCAGAGTTCCTTCCGCGACGTTTGGCGGATCGCAACAGCTCCCCTAAGTACCTGATCCAGGCTATTTTAGGCACAAACCTTCTGGATGGAATACTTTAGCGGCATACCCCCGTCGCTAACTTCCTGAAATCAGGCAGGTTGTCGCCAAGATACCCGTGGGGTGCCTGCTGTCGCCGTGTCATCGGAATGGCCAGGTACGGTCCGCTCAGCCGGCAGCCTTTTCGTTGATCGCCGGATATGGCTTGATCTTCCTGAGGTCTTCGCTCAGAAGAATCGCCTCGGCGATCTCACGCATGGACTTGCGGCGCTGACGGCTCTCGCGCTGCATCAGCCGGTAAGCCTCGGCTTCATCGATCGAGAGCTCGCGCTGCAGCACTCCCTTGGCGCGATCGACCGCCTTGCGGGTTTCCAGCCGGTCGGAGAGGGCGACATTCTCGCTTTCCAACCGGGCGCGCTCAATCTCCGCGCCCACCAGAAAGCCAACCGTGGAGAGCAGCCGGACCTCCTCTTCACTGTGACGGTAAGAGAGCCGGTGCTGCAGATTGATCACGCCGACCACTCGGCTCGCACACAAAATCGGCGTGCTCAGAATGGCTTCAAACGCGTCTTCCGGCACGTTCTTGAACGGAATGAATCGGGGATCGTCCGATGCCTTGGAAGCGATAGCGACGGGCTCGCGATGCTCGGCTACCCAGCCGGTAATTCCCTGCCCCATCTTGAGGTCCAAGCGGTCGATCAAATCGGAGTGCGGATTGCGCGAGGCGCGAAGCACGAGTTTGTCGTTATCCAGAACGTAGATAAAACAGGAGTCGCACGGGATAACCGTGGTGACGAACTCAACGATCCGGTCAAGAACGACATGCAGCGGATCGGCTGCAGCGATTCGGCTGCTGATCTCATGTAGAAAATCGATGGACTCGAGACCGTCGCGGAACCCAGCCATCGTGGAAGTCGATTCCTGTACCTTTCGGACGCGGGTGCGGGTGGACTCCATGGTCGAGATCGAGGCAGGAGATGTCGGATCAACCGGCTGCTCTTCCGGCAGAAGGTCTGGACCGAGCGACGCGGCACGCTTCCGCTTTTGTTCCAGCACCTGATGCGCGTACTGCGCCGCCTCGTTGACCAGGAAGCCGAGTTTGGGACGTGAAGGCTCGAAATCCGGCGCAATGCCGTAGTGCAGCAGTTCCGCCGTTGTGGTTGGGCCGACTGAGATAATCGCGATCGATCGCAGGCCGCGCATGAGGTCTGCGACCAGCCCCATCTGCTGCGCCACCATCATCAGATGAATCGCCTGAACAGCGGTTGTGAACAGGATGACGTCGATCCCGCCATTGGCAATGGCGTGCACCGTCTCCCGCAGCGGCTGAAGGTCCGTCGGCAGACCCCATTGGTAGACCGGGACCTTGATGACCTCCGCGGTGCGCTCAGTAAGGCCGGCGAGCAACTCCGGGTTGGAGGCCCCGTACTCCTGGACCGCGACTCGCAATGAGGCGAGTTCGTCGCCGAACGTTCGGTCCATGGTGCTGAGCACTTCCGTCCAGGTACTGGGCTCCGGAGCAGTCGCCACGGACTTGACGTTGAGCTCGCGCAGCGCGGACTCGGGTTTCGGACCGCGAGTTACGATTCGGGTCTTGCGCAGCGCCTCCAGAAATGCGGTGCGATCCAATTTGCTCTGGACTGTCTCCAGGAGGGCTCGCACGCCCACGCCCGTGAGGAACAGGACAACGTCCACTTCCCCACGCAGCAGCCGGTCTGCGAATTCGAAGGCAGCGCGATTCGAGTCGAGCTTGATTTCCCTCATCGCAGGCACAACGAAAGGCTCACCGCCGTAAGTGCGGATTAGCTTTTCGGTTTCTTTAGCCCGACGGGACTCGAGGGAAAGTACTCGAAGCCCGTCGAAACTCGCATGTGCCATTTCCAGTCCTCTTCAAACAGGTTGTGTGAGTTGCTGATTGGCGTATGAGAAAGCGGGACTGTAGAACACCATTATATCGGCGTTTCTACTTGCCTGGAATCGCCTTCTGCTTCACAGTCCAGCGGTAAACAAGCTCGAGATATCCGTAGTTCGCCTCCGCGCCCGATGGATAGTCGGCGTGGACCACCGAGCGCCCGAAGGAGTGGGAGTAATAGAGGTTGAGGGCCACGGCACGGGTCAGCTGCATGTCCGAACTGATATCGACCAGGGTGGCGAAGCTGGAGTGTCCGCCAGAAGGGCGTCCAACATAGCCGAACACCTTGTTGTCGAACGCGCCGCCGCCCTGGTACCAGAGGTCGTTGGCAGAGGCGAGCTGGAGGAAGTGCACGTCAGATCGGAGCTCGACCTTGCTGGTCGGCTTGTCGATCACCTGAATAAACTCCTCGCGGCGGTTCATGTCGTTATAGAACGGGAATCGGGCGAAGATGCGCGGAGTGGGAAGCACCTGGAAAAACGTGCTATGCCGGCTGTTGCCGGGAGTACCGTCTCCTGTCGATCGGAAGAACCCGCCGCGCAACCAGGGCGCAGTCGATATGCGGTCGAAGCGAATACCAGCCTCGGCCAAAGCCGCACCAGCACGATGATCGAGCAGCCCCCATTGGCCGTTCTGAAGGACGCCCCAGAGAAGGATGTCCACGCTGCTCGGGCCAATAGGAACGGAGGAGATGAGATCCGCGCCATAAGTTCCGATTCGGATGTTCTCGTGATCTTTCTGCCGGGCAGCAAGCGCTCGATTGTCCGTCTTAGTTAGTCCGGTGCGTCCATCGTGGTAGCCAGCGGCAAAGACTCTCCAAAGCACATGGGACCGTGCCTGGGAGCGGCTGTATTCGAGGTATTGAACGTCGACGTTCAGCTCCGGATTTGCATTCATATTGAAGACGCCTTGTGTCGGGCGTCCTGCCATTGCGGTGAGATCCCATCCGGTTCGTCCGTAGTGCGCATCAATCCCGTCAAAGCTGCGCTGTCCGTTGGAGAAGCCGAAGTTTCCGATGAGCCGGTGAGAGACACGGTTGGCCTGCAGCCAGGCGAGCGCGAGATTGGTGGGCTGCATCTCCTGGCCTTCGACGAACTCGAAGCGGCCAAGTCGGAACGTGCTATCGGGGCCGCTTGCGTGAAAGCGCAGATAGCCCTGACGGAACGAGGCTCCGACTGGCGGTGTGTTATTGCCATTCGCGGCATAATATGTGCCGCCTAATCCAAGCTGGCCTTGGGCAGCAACGGGAGAGACTGAAGTTGCGGGAACATCGAACACCGCATTCTGCGATCCTTCCAGCAGCCAGTCGAAGCGGTGTACCCGCTGCGCGACGCTGAAGCGCAGCAACTGCTCCACGTACGGATAGGTCGTCTTGTAGGGCGGATCGCTGTACCACTGGTTTGCATCGACTCGCAGCCGATCCATGACGTTAATCGTGACGGGAGAGTCTGAGCTCTGCGTGTGAGTTCCGCTTTGTGCGGGCAGTGCGCCGGCGAACATGGATAGCGCCAGTGCACACAATGAGCCTCTTGTTTTCCAATTCATCCCGACCTCCAAAACGTGCTTACAGATGGATGGATAGCGGCTCACGCCCGCATAGCAAGGAGCATGCGATGCCGGTGAAAAGCCTTCGATTGCTGTCTCTGGAAGACACCTCAGAGCCGTGCTGAGGCGTCGTTCGCGGCA
>JAICMT010000426.1 GCA_025929125.1 Acidobacteriaceae bacterium
GAAACCGGAAAGCCCGTATCGTCGCAGTCCATCTTCTGCGAGATGCTCGCCCCATTGTTGAGCAACGCCGCAACGCGCCACGCGAACACCACGCTCTCCAGCAGCGAGTTCGACGCTAATCGATTGGCCCCATGCACCCCGGTGCACGCGACCTCGCCTACGGCGAACAGCCCTGGAATCGATGTCCGTCCCTCGAGATCGGTGCGAATGCCCCCCATCCAATAGTGTGCTGCCGGAGTCACCGGTACCGGTCGCACTGACCAGTCCAGTCCCAGTCGCCGGCACGCGGCATCGATGGTGGGAAAGCGCTCCGAGAGATACTCCGCGCCAAGTGCTGTCGCGTCGAGCAGCACCGGCCTGCCGCCCTGAGCCTTCATCTGCTCAGCAATGCCGCGGGCGACCACGTCGCGCGGCGCCAGTTCCGCCAGGGGATGCAGCTTCTGCATGAATCGGGTTCCGTCTTCGGCGCGCAGCGCAGCTCCCGCTCCGCGCACCGCCTCCGAGATGAGGAAGTTTCCGGGCGCCGCGAGCGCGGTGGGATGAAATTGGTAGAACTCGACATCCGCCAGCAATGCGCCGGCTCGAAACGCCAGGGCTACGCCATCTCCCGTGGCCACACTGGGATTCGTGGTGTAGGGATACAGATTGCCCGCGCCGCCGCTCGCCAGAATGACGGCATCGGCGTTGAGTGTGCGCACAGCACCTGACTCATCGAGCACCTGCAATCCTGCAGCGCGTCCGTCGCGCATCAGCAGCTCGCAGGCGAAGGTATGCTCGAGCACCGTGATGGGCGCTTCGCGGATCGCGTGGATCAGAGCCGTCTCAATCGCAAGGCCGGTTGCATCTCCGCCCGCGTGCAGCACGCGCGGATAGGAGTGCGCTCCTTCCAGTCCCTGTGCAAACCGGCCGTTCTTCTGGTCGAAAGCGACGCCGATCGCGATCAGGTCGCGGATCCGAGCTGGCCCTTCCTTGCACAGCACCTCGACCGCCTCGCGATCGCACAGACCGGCGCCGGCTTCAAGCGTGTCCCGGATATGGCCGGCGACCGTGTCATCCTCAAACATCACGGCGGCGATGCCACCCTGCGCATACCGCGTGTTGCTCTCCGCCAGCCTCGCCTTGGTCACCAGCGTGACCTGATGCTGGCCACTCAGTTCAAGCGCTGCGACCAATCCGGCAACGCCGCTTCCCACTACAACGATCTCGCTCATGGGCAAAGGAACCTTATCGGGTCTGCGGAGCAGGGTTGGCGGCGAGCATGCGCTCCAAGGCGACACGTGCCGGCGCGGCAATCTCTTCAGGAACCGTGATGCGGTTCACGATCTCTCCCCGCTCTAATGCCTCCAGCACCCAGGCCAGATACGCCGGATGAATGCGGTACATGGTGGAGCAAGGGCAGACCACCGGGTCCAGGCAGAAGAGCGTCTTGTCGGGATGCTCCTTCGCAAGTCGCTGCACCATGTTCACCTCGGTGCCGATCGCGAAGATGCTTCCCGCTGGTGCGGCCTCCACTGCCTTCTTGATGAAGTCGGTCGATCCGGCGGCATCCGCGGCATCGACCACGGCCATCGGGCACTCCGGGTGCACGATCACCCGCACGCCGGGAAACTGAGCTCGCGCCTGTTCGATCTGCTCCACGGTGAACCGCTTGTGAACCGAGCAGTAGCCGTGCCACAGAATCACCTTCGCCTCACGCAGCACCTGCTCGCTGACTCCGCCCATGGGCTTGCGCGGGTCCCACACCGGCATCCGCTCCAGCGGAATGCCCATCGCCTTTGCCGTGTTGCGGCCCAGGTGCTGGTCGGGGAAGAAGAGCACCCGCTGCCCGCGGTCGAAGGCCCACTTCAGGACCGTGCTCGCATTGGACGAGGTGCACACAATGCCGCCATGCTTCCCGCAGAACGCCTTCAGCGCTGCGGAGGAGTTCATATAGGTGACCGGCAGCACGGGTTGGCGGCCTGCGACATCGGGCGCGCTGCCCAGCAGCTCTTCCAGCTGCTCCCAGCAGTCTGCGACGGAGTCCTCATCGGCCATATCCGCCATGGAACAGCCCGCCGCCAGATTTGGAAGAATTACGGCCTGGTCCGGCCGGGAAAGCATGTCGGCGGTCTCCGCCATGAAGTGAACGCCGCAGAAGACGATGGCCTCCGCCTTCGGCTTGGTCCTGGCCGCGCGGGCCAGTTGGAAGGAGTCGCCGACAAAATCGGCGTAGCGCACCACCTCATCGCGCTGATAGAAGTGGCCGAGGATCACTACCCGTTCCCCGAGCGCATGCTTCGCCGCCCGGATTCGCAGATCGAGCTCCTCGGGCGAAGCCTTCATGTATTCCGTGGGCAGAACACCCTGGCGGGGCGCCCCCCCCGGAATAATGTCTGCGGCGGAGGCGCCAGGGCCGTAGCCCGAAGGCCGCGCGTCAATCTCCCCAGGTTCGCGGGCGGGGGCTGGATCGCCGGGGGGGCTGCCTCCCAGCGTTC
>JAICMT010000509.1 GCA_025929125.1 Acidobacteriaceae bacterium
GCTGCGGCGACCAGCGGCGCATGGCTCCGTAGATGACGAGCGGCGGGCCGTTCATGCCGTAGGCTCCGCCGAGCACGCCGGCGAGGAATCCGCAGAGGAGCATCCAGCCGCGGTGGTCGTGGTGGAGCTGGTGCGGACTGCGGCCGAGCAGCGAGTATCCGGAGAACGCAATCAGCACGAGCGCCAGTGCGCCTTTAATAAGCTGCGGATGCGAGCTTGCCAGCAGCGCGATGCCGAGCGGGATGCCGACGAATGTTGGCGCGAGCAGCCAGGCAGCGCTGCGCAGATGGATTCGGCGCCAATCCTGTATGACGACGAATGCGGCAATGGTCGTGGACAGCAGCACCGCAAGCGGAGCTGCGATGGAGACGGGCAGCATGAGCGCCAGCAGCGGGACGGCCACCAGCGCCTCCCCGAAGCCGAAGGTGGAGCGGACGAGCGAGGCGGTGAAGACGATGAGGAGGATCGAGAGAGTGGTGTGGTCCACGTGTCAGTGATTGGAGCTAGTGGCCCGTGCGTGCAGTATTATTGGAGCCATCGAGAGAATCAGGTGCAATTACCGCAACCTCCGTACCCTCCCGCGCAGCGAGGTAGTGCTTGCCGCGCACAGCCTTTCTTAGGTCTAAACGACGAGGTTCAACCGCATCAGATTTCGCGGAAAATTTACGAGTGCTCTTTGCGCCCTTCATATCTCCTTATAGAAAAACTCCTAATAGTTCGCGGACGAACCTTGACGCGTTGTCTCGTCCTTCAGTCGTTCATAGGCTTCTTTGAACAACTTCAGATTCACAGCTGTGCGATACATCTGCCCGCCACGGTAATAGACGACAAACAGATGATCTTCTGTTTGCATCCGCTGGATCAAGTCAGCGCACGACTTCATTGCGGTCTCATCTGGATTTCCGCCCCCAATCGCTGCTGCGCAAGCTGAGTCATTGCATCCCTTGAATGGAAGATGCACCGCCGCCGCTTTGTCCAGCACAAGCTTCCAGTTGGTTCCGTCGGGAACTGTGCGAGCGAAAAACAGATCGACACCACTTTTGGGATCGGCGTGGGGATCCACCTGCACAATGATCACACTGGGCCGCTGATCCTTCCGATCCAACCCAACCGCGAGGGAAAGATATTGGTTCACGTCGTGCCGATCCGGTGGATCGCCGGATTCTCCGCGCAGAATATCCACTGAGGCCATGCACCCTTTATCCATACATCGGATGCCCCAGTCTTGCTGTTTGCGGAGCAGGTCTTCAGCTGGACTTTGCCCGATTGTTCCGGGTGCGTAGCTTGCTAACAAGATCGAGAACACGAGCGAGACGTACTGGCACTTCATCATTTCTCCGGTTATTAATGCCGGAGCAACTGTACCAGATCGGCTTGCGGTATCTTAATTTGTTCTCCAGTCGCGAACGCTTTGACGGTGGCGGTACTGGTGGCGAGCTCGTCTTCGCCGAGGATGACGATGTGGCGGGCGACACGATCGGCGGCCTCGAAGGATTTCTTCAGGCGGAAGCTGCCGTCGCCGATTTCGACCGAGAGGCCGGCGAGGCGCAGGTCGCGGGCCAGCGCGAGTGCGGCGGCGTTGCGCTCCACACCCATGGGAGCGATGTAGGCGTCGAGCTTCGCCACCTGGCTCTCTGCGGAGCTGCCCGCCTGTTCGGCCTGCGCCTGCAGCGTCA
>JAICMT010000347.1 GCA_025929125.1 Acidobacteriaceae bacterium
AATCTCACCCATATCATTGGAGGACTTGAGAAAATGACCACCTTGACTCGGTTCGTACCGTTCCGTTCACCCCTTGCCGATGTCGCTGTACTGCAGAACCGTTTGAACGCGATCTTCAGTGACTTCGCCCGTCCTGAGGGAGAGCAGGAGTCGCTGGCCATGGGGAACTTTATCCCGGCCGTTGATGTCTATGAGGACGCTCACCAGCTGGTTCTGAAGCTCGAAGTCCCGGGCATCAAGCAGGAAGATCTGGACGTGCGGCTGGAAAACCAGACCCTCACCGTAAAGGGCGAGCGCAAGTTCGAGAAGGACGAGAAGGAAGAGAACTTCCATCGCATCGAGCGCCGCTACGGCACCTTTACCCGCACCTTCACTCTGCCGCAGACCGTGGACAGCGAAGCCTTGAAGGCCAGCTATGAACACGGCGTCCTTACCCTGACGCTTCCCAAGAAGGAGGCGGCCAAGCCGAAGCAGATCAAGGTCGAGATCAATTCCGGCGCTTCCGCCATGCAACCCAAGCAAGTCGAGGGCAAGACCGCGTAATCGAATTCACAGAAGCAGCGTCTCCTGTTCAGCCCCACACAAGGTGTGGGGCTTTTTCTTGCGCCTGCTAGCACTTCTCGCAATTATGCTTTCTACATTCAACCGATGATTTGCATCGACCCCATCACGCCCGCGAACACGCACCTCTTCCGGCAGATCCGCCTGCGGGCTCTGCAGGAATCGCCCAGCGCCTTTTGTTCGACCTATGCGACGGAGTTCGCTTTTGACGAGGCGGAGTGGGCACGGCGGGTGGAGCGATGGGGCGGCGAGCAGGGGATCGGATTTCTGGCGATGGACGCCGACCGGCCCTGCGGCCTCGCTGGAGGGCTGGTTCAGCCCGGCAACCAGGCTCAGCTGGTCTCCATGTGGACCGCGCCGGAGTATCGCCGGCAGAGGGTTGGTCGTCTGTTGGTGGAGTCGGTCGCTGAGTGGGCGGCCGGACGTGGTTTGCAACTGCTCACGTTGATGGTGACCTCAGTGAACGAGCCGGCCATCCGCTTTTACGAAAGCCTCGGTTTCATCCGTACCGGAGGCAGCGAACCCTATCCGAACGATCCAGCGCTGATGGAATGGGAGATGGCGCGCCGTCTCGATTGAGTGCCGGTGACGGCTGTCCGGCGCGACAATAGAAGCATGAAGCGCTCCGGCACCGCCGATCTTCCACTCCACGGCGGACGCGTGCCGCAGTGGCTGGCGGAGCGCATGACTCTGCTCGGCACTGCGATTGTCGAGCACATCGTGCTTGCCTATGGCCCAGGCGAGTTCCTGACCCGGCTCAGCGATCCATTCTGGTTTCAGGCACTCGGCGCTGTGATGGGCATGGACTGGCACTCCTCCGGGATTACCACTTCGGTGATGGGCGCGCTCAAGCGGGGCCTCAACCCCCGCTTCAGCGAGCTGGGTTTCGCCGTGTGCGGCGGACGCGGCCGGCACTCGGTGAGAACTCCGGACGAGCTGCGCGCCTTCGGCGGCCGCACTGGCCTGAACGGCGATGAGCTGGCCCGGGTGAGCCGGCTCACCGCGCGGATCGACAACAACGCGATCGCAGACGGGTTCCAGCTCTACCTGCACTCCTTCGTGATTCACCGACAGGGGGCTGGGCCGTGGTGCAGCAGGGCATGAATGCCGCTGGAGGAATGGGACGCCGGTATCACTGGCACTCGGCTGCGGTGCGCGACTTTGTCTCCGAGCCGCACACGGCGATCGTCGGCGAACCGCAGGGCACCATTTTGAACCTGGTCGATGGACGTGCGGAAGCGGCGCGCGGTGCGCTCGTTACCATCGCACGCGAGCCGGTGGACAAATCGCTGGCTGAAGCGCGCCGGTTGGTAATGCCCGCGCATCACGAGGTCCGAGCCGGCGACGTCGATCTGAAGCGGCTGGGCGCCGTGCTCGCGGTCGCGCACGAGCAGGACCTTCGCGACTTTGCCTCGCTATTACTGGTGGAAGGTCTTGGACCGCGCACGCTGCAGTCGCTTGCGCTGATGGCTGAGGTCGTCCATGGTACCCCCCGCTCGTTTTTCCGATCCTGCCCGGTTCGCGTTTGCTCACGGGGGCAAGGATGGCCATCCGTTTCCGGTGCTGCTGAAGACCTATGACGAGACGCTCGGCGTTCTTCGCCGCGCACTCGACGCGGCCAAGGTCGGGCAGACGGAGAAGCTCGAAGCATTCCGGCGGCTGGACAGGCTCACCCGGTCCATCGAAGAGCGTCGCGCTCCTGAGGCCGAATTCGATGCTGTTCTCAAGCACGAGCGCGAAATCTCGCCCACGCTGGGCGGCCGTACGGTGTTCGGAGAAGCGAAGCCACAACGGCGGAAAAGCCGGCAGATGGATCTGTTCTCCTAATCTGCAGGGCAAAATTAATGAGTGGACATCAGATTTTCTGCAACAATGGCTGTGTTTCCGCGCAGAGGTATCCGATGAAGAAGCTGCTGTTTTGCCTTGGCTTGTGTTTCGGCTTTGCTATACCCGCCGTGGCAGCGGACATTGCTGGCCAGTGGCAGGGCGCAATCAAGACTCCCCAACAGGACCTCCGGGTCATCTTGAAGATTACGAATGATGACAACCGGCTGCAATCCACGCTCTACAGCATCGACCAGCCACAGGCGCCTCCGTTCAAAGGATCTCAAACGCATTTTGAGGCCGGAACGCTCACCGTTTTGATCGATCTTATCCAGGTCAAGTTCGAGGGCAAGATCTCCACGGACGGCAACTCGATCAGTGGAACCTGGACTCAAGGTCCGTCATCTCTTCCACTGAATCTCACCCGCGCAACCAAGGAAACTGCATGGGAGATTCCCGCACCTCCTCCTCCGCCCAAGGTTATGGCTGCCGATGCGAATCCGTCATTTGAAGTCGCGACCATCAAGCCGAATCCCAGCGGCAACTCCGGCCTGCAGGGGTTGACCATGAACAATCGCAACTTCCGCGTACGCAACGGCTCGCTGTTGGATCTCCTCGGCTTCGCCTACAACGTGCAG
>JAICMT010000531.1 GCA_025929125.1 Acidobacteriaceae bacterium
TACGCCATCGGCGGACTTGCCGTGGGTGAGCCGCGCGAGGTCACGCGCGAGATGATCGCCCGCACCCTCGAGCTTTTGCCCGCCGATCGCCCGCGCTACGTCATGGGCGTCGGCTACCCGGACGAGATCGAAGAGTATGCGCGCATGGGCGTGGACATGATGGACTGCGTGCTGCCCACCCGCGCCGCGCGCCACGGACTGCTCTTCCGCAGCGCAGAGCCGGGAGAGCAGGGCTGCTCGGAGCCCGGCGAGCACGCCAGCGCCAACACCGTGCGCATGAATATCAAACGCGTTGAGTACGCCGAGGACCAGCGCCCCATCGACCCCGCCTGCAGTTGCCTGGTCTGCCGCCGCTACACCCGCGCCTACCTGCGCCACCTCTTCGTTGCGAAAGAGCCGCTCGGCGCAACGCTGAACTCGATTCACAACCTCAGCTTCTATCTCGACACGCTGTCGCGCGTGCGCGGCGAACTGGCTGCCTCACCGTAAAGCGAGGCTCTGCTCCATCAGCCTCACCACACGTGCAATTGGCAGGCCCATCACGTTGAAGTAGTCACCTTCAATGCGCGGAATCCAGCGCGCAGCGTAGCCCTGAATACCGTACGCACCGGCCTTGTCCAGCGGCTCGGCGGTGGCGCAGTAACGTTCCAGCTCGGCCTCTGGAATCTCCGCGAACACCACCTCCGTCGACTCCACCGCACTCACCATCCCTTCGCGCGTCGCCGCTGCAACTCCGGTCAGCACCTGGTGAGTGCGGCCGGAGAGCAGCCGCAGCATGCGTCGCGCATCCGCCGCGCTCTCCGGCTTTGCCAGGATCTCGCCCCCGCAGACCACGGTCGTATCCGCGCCCAGGACGATCAACTTGCCGTGGAACCCGGCGTGCTTCGCCAGAACAGCCTGCGCCTTCTCTTCGGCGAGCCGCTGCACGTAGGCTCCGGGCGTCTCCTGTGCGTGCGGTGTCTCGTCAATCTCCGCCGGCTCCACATCGAAGACGTATCCGGCCCGCGTCAGCAGCTCGCGTCTCCGCGGAGAGGCGGACGCAAGAATCAGCCGGAAGCCTTGCTGCTCAACCTCACGCACTAGGCCAGTGCCTCCACGGAAATCTCCGCCTTTATCGAGTGCGCCGCACCGGGCGCGAGCCTGATCGCGTTATCGCCCACATTTGCCGTCTCGATGCAGACGAAGCGCTGCCATCCCTCGGCCGTCATGTCTGGCATCTTCGCGCAGAGCTCGCTCCACGGATTCCACACCACGGTGGAGTTGGAGCCGGACTTCTGCACCACGATTCGGCAATGCCCGGCCGGATCGTTCAACACGCAGGTCGCCGCCGTATTCAGGTAAGGCCGGTCGGTGCGACCGTTCAGGTGCAGCAGCGGCTCCTGCTGGCGTTTGCGCTTCGCTCCATCTACCTTGTCGATGTACTCCGTATTGCCCAGGCCTTCGACGCTCACCTGACGGACGTCTCCTACCTCGTAGTAGGTGTGAAACGCCGCTTCATAGCGGAACGGCTTTTCCTCA
>JAICMT010000075.1 GCA_025929125.1 Acidobacteriaceae bacterium
AGGTGCTCATACTCGATGACCAGCGGGCCGTACTCATGCGGGGGCAGCTGTTCGACGGTGCCGTCCGGCCGGAGATCGCGGCCGGTGCGATAGTACTGGATGACGCGGGCCATGGAGTCCTGGGAGCCGACTGCGAAGATGAACTTGAATGCGGGATGGTAGCGAGGGTCCGCTGCGGCAACCAGCGCCAGACCGCCGGAGAAGCTGAGGCCGGCCACGCCTACAGGCCCGCCGGTCCGGGTGGCGAACCAGGCTACGGAGCCGCCGATGGTCTGGAGCGACTCCCGACTGACGCGGTAGTCCTTGATGTCGGGCAGCTCGGGCGTGAGCACCTGGACGCCACAGCTTGCGATGGCGGAGGCGAAGCCCATCAGGCGGGGCTCATCGATGCCGAGGTGGTGCACGCCATGGAAGATAACCATCGCGGGAGCATTTGCAGCATCGGACGGCCGATACAGACGCGCACGCACCTGCTGCGTGGTTGAGCCCACCGTAACGGGGATCAGCAGCTCCTGGCGGATGACAGGGCCGATGACGCCGGTCGCAATCCAGGGTACGGGGCGGCCTTCCACTTCGTGGAGGACGGCGAGGGCCTGGAGATGAGTGCGAATCGGCTGCAGCGCCACATAGAAGAAGGCGCAAACGGCGAGCAGCAGGCATAAGGCATAGCGCAGGAACCTGCTCATCGCACACCGGGACAAGCAGGCGAGATCGAATAGGGCCTCACGTTCATGGCTTCCTTACTAGAGCTGCTGGGCTGGTTCCTGGTCCCTGGCATCGCCCAGGGTGACTTTGAAATCCATGCGCTTGCGACCGCGGAAGACGCCGATGGTGACCGTATCTCCGGCGCGGTGCGCGTTCATGGCAGCGGCGAGGTCCTGCTTGTTGGTGATTGCTTGGCCGTCGAATTGGATGATCAGGTCCCCGCCGAGCATGACGGGGATGTTGCCCTCGTAGGCGCGCTGGGTGCCGCCGTGGAGCCCGGCCTTTTCGGCGGCGCCGCCGGGCAGGACGCGCTCGATGAGCAGACCGTAGTCGTTGGGAAGGCCGATCTGCTGGGCGACATCGGGACCGATTTCAAGGGTGATGATGTCGAGGGTGGGCCGGCGGATGCGGCCGTAGCGGGCGAAGTCGTCGAGCACGGCCTTCGCCGTGTTGATGGGAATGGCGAAGCCGATGCCGGAGGACTGTTCAGCTCCATTGCTGGCAATCATCGTGGTGATGCCGATGACTTCGCCGCGAGAGTTGAGCAGCGGCCCGCCGGAGTTGCCGGGGTTCACGGAGGCATCGGTCTGGATGGCGTCTTCGATCTGGGCGCCGGTGGGCGTGCCCACTGAGCGGATGGCGGAGATGATGCCGCGAGTCATGGTGCCGGAGAGGCCGAAGGGATTGCCGATGGCGTACACGCGCTGACCCACAATGAGGCCCTGGCTGGTTTCAGCGAGCGTCGCGGGAACGAGATCGGGTGCATCGATCTTCAGCAGAGCGAGGTCGTGACCTTTGTCGACCCCCACGACGTTTGCCTTGTACTTGTGCTTATTGGAAAGGGTGACTTCGACGCCCCCGCGCTGGGCGCCCTCGATGACGTGGTTGTTGGTGAGGATGAGGCCATCCTTGTTGAGAACGAAGCCGGAGCCCTGGCCCTGCTGCGGGACCGGGCCGTAGAAGAAGTCCCAGGCGACGGCGGTGGCGGTGATGTTGACGACACTGGGCAGCGCCTTCTTGTAGACGGCGATGTTCTGCTGCTCTTCCTGGTCGAAGGCGGGGGCGGCGGAGGCTACGGTGAGGTCAAAGGCCCCGTTGGAGCCGGGGCCGGAGATGATGGCCGTGCCGTCGGTGGTGTGGCCCATCCAGTGCGCCAGGGAGCCTGTCGGCAGAAAATGCGTGGTCGCGTAATAGAACCCGCCGAGCAACACGAGCACCAGCAGCACGGGACGATACTTCATAGTCTGCGAATAGTCCTTTCCTCACCAACAGATACGATTTTAGCCAGCTTCGGGTTCTCCGGAGTCCTGCTTCTTCAGGATTGAACCCGGGCGGCGTGGTTTGCCGCGGCATCGCGAGCCCCCTGCTGGAGTATGGGCCAAAGCTGGTCGACCTGGGCGATCAGGTGGTCCACAGTGCCGTCGTTCAATAAGACGTAGTCGCTACGCTGGGCCTTCCAGTCGTCATCGAGCTGCTCGGCCATGCGCTGGCGGGCGTCAGCTTCGAGCTCGCGGCGAGTTTCGGGATCGAGTGGTGTGCCGTCCGAAACGCGTGCGATAAAGCGGTCGATCTTTGCTGCCTCGGGAGAGCGCACGAGAATGATGCGATCAAAGCGGCGGCGCCATCCTTCCTGGCCGCCGTGTCTGGTCTCGAACACGAGCGCGGACTCCACCATTACGACAGCATTGGGATCTCGTGCGGCAATCTCCGACGCGAGCCCGGCCTGGCGCGCGATGGTGGCCGGATGGACGATTGCGTTCAGTTCCTCGATCCGGCTCTGGCCGAAGGCAATACGCGCCAGCTTAGCGCGGTCAAGCTGGCCGCCATCTGCGAGCACCTGCGGGCCAAAGCGCTGGATGATCTGTTCGTAGACGGGTTCACCCGGCTGCATGAGGCCGCGAGCAATCTCATCGGCATAGAGGACGTGCGCGCCGAGCTCCGCGAAGCGACGCGCCGCGGTCGACTTGCCACTGCTAAGTCCGCCGGTCAGGCCAACGCGGAGCATCGTTATCTGCCCCGCCGGGCACGCGCAGCCTTGGCTGTGTTGTGCATCAGCATGGCGATGGTCAGCGCGCCAACGCCGCCGGGTACCGGCGTGTAGGCGCCGGAACGTGCAAAGGCACCAGGATCGATATCTCCCACCAGCGTCGATCCGCGGTCTGCGAACTGCTTTGCTCGCGTGGCGTCGCCGGGGAAGAAGCGGTCCACGTCGGCCTTCTCGGTGAGGCGGTTGATCCCGACATCGATCAGTGTGGCCCCCGGTTTGACCATCTCGGGGGTGACGAAGCCCGGCCGCCCGATGGCGGCGACCAGCAGGTCTGCATCGCGCGTGTAGTGCGGCAGGTCGACCGTCTTGCTGTGGCAGACGGTCACGGTTGCGCTGGCGTTCAGGAGCATCATCGCGATGGGCTTACCCACGATGTCCGACCGCCCCACGACCACTGCGTGCTTGCCGGCAACCGGTATGCTGCTACGGCGCAAGATTTCCATAATGCCGGCGGGCGTGCAGGGCTCCAGCGCAGGTTGTCCGCTCTGCAGCCGTCCGGCATTTATCGGATGAAAGCCGTCGACATCCTTGTCCGGGGAGACTGCCTCAAGCAGACGGCGGGTGTCCACCTGTTTGGGAAGCGGTAACTGGACGAGAATTCCGTCAATTTCGTCGCGCTGATTCAGTGTGGAGATCAGCTCCAGCATCTCTTCCGTGGTAACGGTTTCCGGCGGGGTGTGCATTTCGCTGTGCATACCCAGCTCAGCGCAGGCTTTTACCTTGCTGCGGACGTAGATCTCGGAGGCGGCCACATGGCCGACCAGCACAACAGCCAGCCCTGGCGTTATGCCTGCCATTCTTAAGTCGCGAACCTGTTCGCCCACCTCTGCCTTGATCGCGGAGGCGATCTCGATGCCATTTAGAACTCGAGCCGTTTCGTTCATCACGTCCATGGTACTAGCGAGGTCTTGCTTGCACCGTGTGCGGCCCTCCTTGAAGATGAGTACAGTAATGCCTTCTTCTCATCCCAAGTCGGGCACTCCCATGCTGCGGGCGGAAGACCTGCGCTGGCTCGCCTGCCCGATTTGCCACAGCAGTCTTGCTCTTGAAAGCACCGCGGTGCGCTGCACCGGATGCACGCGCAGCTATCCGGTGGAGGATGGGATTCCGGTGCTGCTTGCCAGCCGCGCGATTCTGGACCCGCACATGCATTTCTGAACTGTCCCTGGGTTTTCGACCAGCAAGATCGGGAGGGTCACCAAGGAATAGGCGCAAGATGGTTACCGATGAATCCACCGGAAAATAGCAACTCAGCCGGAGTTTCCGCGTCTAAACCAAGCAACACACGTTGGAAAGTCGTTTCCCTCGCGTGGAGCAGACGGGAGAGTCTCCGCGCCGTTTTCGGGGCACTCCAGAAGGAGGATGGCCATGGAAATTTTTTCTTCTGCGCCCGGCGTGGAAAGGTTCACTGAGACCGATCTCTCCTTACTGCGCGATGAATTAATGCAGTCTGGCCTGGACCACTGGCAAGCGGCGGAGCTGATCAGCTCCTTCCTGACGGTGCGCGGGTATGGCGTTTCGCACCATGCGGCACGCGGCGCTGCCTCCCGGATCGAGTCGGTCGGATGCTCGTTGAAGTCCATGCAGGAAGAGCTGGAGAAGCTCGCCCTCGTGATGTAGCAGTCGCCCCTTTTTTTCTCGAGATTCCTCTACGTTGATGTAGCGTCTCGGCATGAGGTGTGCGCTACTGGGCTGTGGCTGCACTCGCGGCTATGGCGCTTTGCGGCGATATTCCTGGGCAGACCCTTAGTCTGGCGGCACGACCACTCCCGATTCAGGCGTAGCTGAGGAGGCTTGCGCCTGCAGACGCCAGGGGACGTGCATAATCAGACGATGCCCTCACTCTGGTCTGCAGCAAACTGGCCGCAGCGATTGGCGGAACTTCTCGCACCTTCCGGAGAGCTGAAAGAAGCTCCTCTGCGCCGCGATGTGCGATCGCTGGGCATGCTGCTGGGTGAGGTGCTGCGTGAGCAGGCAGGCGCGGCAACCTTCGAGGCGGTCGAAGAGCTGCGGCAGACTGCCATCGCGAGACGCGAGGAAGAAGAGAAGGGAAGCAGCTCACCGGCACGGACCAGCACGCCGGCGCGTAGGACGGTGGCAACTGAGCCGATGCAACACGCGCTAGAGTGCGTGAAATCCCTGGAGGTGGAGAGCGCATACCAGCTCGCGCGGGCGTTCGCGTTTTACTTTGAGCTCATCAATCTGGCCGAGACAAATCATCGCAAGCGCCGCCGCCTGTCCAGCAACCTCAATCTGGCCACGGAGCCGCAGCGTGGCTCGTTGCGTGGCGCTCTCCGCGCGATGCGCCTTGCCGGCATGGATGCACGGGAGGCGGTCGAATACCTAGGACGCATCTGCGTTACGCCCGTCTTTACAGCTCATCCGACGGAGGTGGCGCGGCGCTCGGTGATGTTCAAGCGACGACGGCTCTCCGGGCTTCTGGAGCAGCTGGACCGCATTCCCGTGCCGGAGCCGGAACTGGAGTCGCTGGAGCAGGACGTGATAGCGGAGATCACGGCGTTGTGGCAGACGGACGATGTCCGGCAATCGCGACCGCAGGTGCGGGATGAAATCCGCGTGGCGCTCGACTACTACGAGTCCTCGATCTTCGATACGCTGCCGGTTCTCTACTCGGAGGTCGCAGCATCGTTGAAGACCGAGTACCAGATTGAGGCAGGTCTGGCCGATCTGCCGCAGCTGGTGAACTTCGGATCGTGGATTGGAGGTGACCGTGACGGTAATCCGTTTGTGACTCCGGAGACGACCCGCGAGGCACTTGCGATGGCGCGCGATCTGCTGTTCAGTCACTACCGGCGGCGGCTGCAGCGGATCTTCGATCACCTGGCGAGCTCGACGCGATTGGTGGCGGTGACGCCGGAGCTTACGACACTGCTGGACTCGTACCTGACGAAGCTACGCGATGCGGGGCAGTCGCAGCTGGAAAACCGGCTGCCCTATGAATCCACGCGACTGCTGGTGGGCTGCATCATGATGCGGCTGGGTGGGGCGCCGCAGCTCTCGATCCATCTTGCTGCCGAGACGCCGCTGCCGCCGTATGCACGCGCCTCGGAGCTGGTGGAGGACCTCACGGTGCTGCGCTCCAGCCTGATGCGCAACCGTGGCCAGCGGCTGGCGGAGATTCACATTGACCCTCTGCTGGTGGAAGTCCGCACCTATGGCCTGCACCTGCAGACGCTGGATATCCGCCAGCACGCGCGGGTTCATGCGGCGGCCATCCGGGAGCTCTCGCAGAGCTCGGGGTTGTCCGATAGCTCAACCCTCAAGCTTCCACCGGCGCTGACGCCGCAGACGGCGGGAGTGCTGGCGACCTTCCGCGCGATCGCGCAACTGAAGCGGGAGTACGTCCCGGAGGGGCTCCCGCGGTACGTCATCAGCGGCGCGGCCTGCGCTGAGGATGTACTTCATGTCCTGTGGCTGGCTCGGCTGGGCGGAGTCCGCGTAGAGGGCTGCGGAGGCGGCGGAGAGATTGCGGAGGATTGCGATCCCGGACTTCAGCCGGTGCCGCTGTTCGAGTCGATTGAGGATCTGCGGAACGCGCCTGCCATCTGCCGGTCGCTGTGGACCTCGGACGTGTATCGGCCGCTGCTTGCATCCTGGAACCACAGGCAGGAGGTGATGCTGGGCTACTCGGACTCGAACAAGGACGGCGGCATGATCACCAGCACCTGGGAGATATGGAAGGCGCACCGGGCGCTGCATCAGGTGGCTCGCGACTGCGGCGTCACGCTGCGGCTGTTTCACGGGCGCGGAGGCACGGTGGGACGGGGCGGCGGTCCTACCCATCGCGCTATATTTGCGCAGCCGGTGGACAGCTTCTCGGGTGAGCTGCGCATTACAGAACAGGGCGAGGTGCTCAACTGGAAGTACTCGGATGTGGTGCTTGCGGAGCGCAACCTGGAGTTGATGATTGCGGCATCGCTCGATGCGCTCGCTCGTCCGGATGTCGCCCTGCAGCACAAGAAGGTCGCCGGAGACTACGTCCCGCACCTCACTGGCGAGATTCTGCCGGAGTGGGAAGCCGCTCTGGACCAGCTCTCGGCGACCTCTTACGAGTTTTACCGCAGGCACATTGTCGAGAATCCCGAGACGTTCGCATATTTCGAGCAGTCGACACCAGTGGCTGAGCTCGAGAACGCGCGCATCGGCTCCAGACCTGCCAAGCGCACCGATGCTTCCAGTGCAAAGAAGCGCAGCATGGAAGACCTGCGAGCCATACCGTGGGTCTTCGGCTGGATGCAGTCCCGGCAACTCGTACCCGCATACTTTGGGGTGGGACATGCGCTCGAGCAGTTCATCCGGGACAATGTCCCCGCGAGCCCTACCGTTAACGGTTCGGGGGAATGGGTGAATGCCAGCCAGCAACAGCGCGAGGCCGCGAATCTCGCCCAGCTGAAGTCGATGACCCGCAACTTTCCACTGTTTCTCGA
>JAICMT010000174.1 GCA_025929125.1 Acidobacteriaceae bacterium
CACACCCCGGCATGCCTCTTTGCCGCAAGCAATCCCGTCGAAGCCGTGACGCCCCCATGTGTGGACTGGCCAGACCTTGCTGTGGCACTCAAAGAACTACATTCAGTATACGCCTGATAGTGCAGGGAAGAGCCGGATCCGCTCCCCCGGGTGCAAGCCGCGGGACGTCAATGCTGCAGGGTCAGCGCGATTTCGTGGGTGGGAATGGCGCCTTCGCGGAGGATCATCCAGTGGTTGCCTCCGCCGGAGAGGTCGACGATCGTGGTGGGGAGGTTGCGCGGCGTGGGGCCACCGTCGACGATGAGCGGAATCTGCTCCGCGAGCTGGGCGCGAACATAGTGGGCGTCCGTACACTCCGGCATTCCACGCAGGTTTGCGGCGGTCGCGGTTATGGGCAGCGCAAGCTTCTCGATCACGGCGCGGGCAATCATGGAATCCGGCACACGGATTGCGACATTGCCGGTGTTGGCGGTGACCCGCAGCGGAAGACGGGCGCCGGCTTTGACCACTACGGTCAGCGGTCCCGGCCAGAAGCGTTCCGCCAGTCGGTCGAAGGCGCTGTCCAGGTCGCGTGCCAGGTTCCAGGCCTGGGCTGTCTCGGAGATCAGCAGCGACAGCGGCTTATGCCGGGCGCGGGTCTTGATCTCATAGATTCGGTCCACGGCCCGAAGATTAACCGGGTCCACGGCCAGTCCGTAAAAAGTATCGGTGGGAAGCGCGGCAACATTGCCCTGGGAAAGACTCTGGACGACACGGTCGATGCGTTCGGGTTCGGGCTCGGTCGGGTGGATACGGAGGATTTCGGCCGTCAAATGCTTCTCCTGGGGTGGGTACGCGGAGGCGTCATAGGCCCCTGCATAAAACAAGAATACCCTTTGGCGGCAGCTCGGCTAGGATGGACGCTGACGTTGCGGAGATGCGGCCCGCATACTGGGTTCTCACCGAGTCGCCGGCTCCCCGGCGGTCGACATGTGAACTCGGCAGATAAGATTTGAATTGGAATGAATGCTCGGCGGAGGAAGTCCGGAATGCGGGTGTTTGCTCGTCGACTGCTTGCGTTGGGTCTTCTGATTGCCCTCGGTTGGTTTGGCTGGCTTTATTACCAGATTCATCGGGTAGCCGAGCAGGACGAAGTGCGCCCCAGCGACGCGATCGCGGTGTTTGGGGCGGCCCAGTACTCTGGACGGCCCTCGCCGGTGCTGCATGCCCGTCTCGATCACGCGATAGACCTGTTCCATGAGCAGGTGGCCCCGCTTATTGTGACTCTGGGAGGCGGCGGAATTGAGGATAGCGGGCATACGGAAGGCGCCGTCGGCAGGGATTATCTGCTGCAGCGCGGCATTCCGTACGATCGCATCATCGCGGAAACCGAGTCCGTCAATACGGAACAGCAGGTCAGGAGCCTGGCTTTCATTGCGCATCAGCGGCACCTGAACACGATGGTCGTAGTCAGCGATGGCACGCATCTTTTTCGCATCCGCAAGCTTTGCGAGGATGCCGGACTTATTGTCTATACGTCTCCTCGGCCTCCGCTCGGTCATATCGACGATGTCGACCTGACCATGCGGTACGTGCATGAGATGTTGAGCTATACGGCGATGCGCCTGCACCTGAAGCTGGACTGGATGCGGGAGTAAGCAAGCCGCTCAGCCAAACGTCCCGGCTTGCAGCAGATACGCCAAAACCGCCGAAAACAGCGTGGAGGCAAAATTCACCATATCGTTGCCGATCCAACCGGCGCGCTCGAGGGTGGCACCCAGCAGGGAATCGAAAAACAGTCCGGCTGTAGCGGCAAGCACGATGTCACTGATGCCTAGGAACCGGATGCCCATTGTCGAGGCGGCGACTAATGCAATTATTGCCGCTCCGCCGACACCGGCCAGTGTGCCGGCGGCGCTGATCGCGCCATCTGTTCCTGGCGTTACGCGTCGCCAGTGAAGCACCAGGAAGGGCCTCCCGCCGACGGCCTGGCCGATTTCGGAAGAAAGGGTATCGGCGGTTGCTTCCGCGAGGGCCGAAAGCATGGGGATCTGCAGGGCCGGGACGATAGTTATGGCGGCTACTGACCGGGGGACTCCATGGAAGATCCAGCAGTACTGGGCGGCGGCAACCGCAGCCACACCCAGGTTTGCAATCACCTGGGCCGCGTTGCGGCCCTGCTTCTCTTCGTGGCTGGACACGGAGGTCCTCTTCCTGTCCCGACGAAAACGTGTGGCTGCATGGGTAAGTAGGAATAGAAGGATGAGGGGCGTGAGTCCGGAGGACAAGACAGAGCCGCTTCCGCGGCGCCCACTCAGGATGGTGATGTCAAAGCAGATTAGAACACCACAGGCTGCCGCGCCCGGGGTTGCAGCGCGAAGCCGCCATGCCGCAAGGCCGAACAGGGTGCTGAGGGCGCATGCGGAAATGAGGAAAGTGTGGGCCGCATACCCGGCGGAACTCGCATACCCCAGAGCTCTCCAGCCGACCCAGCAGAGCAGCGGCACCCCGGCGAGTACCAGGAGACGAGACTGGAAGTGGTCCCGCGAGGCGGGAGTCGCTTTGCTGCCTTCCAGAACCGCGGGCCTTCTATCTGGAGTCGTCATCGAGCAAAACTTGCGAAAGTATTGGCAGCAGATGTGTTCCGCCGGGGCTCTATTGGATGCACGTGAGTTCGGTGATTTACAATCAAGCCTTGAGCATAACCAGCAGGCGCGGCATTGTGGGAGAAGTTTTGCGTTTAGGGCGAGAGCAGTCGGCAGGCAGAGTGACACGAATTGGCAGCCACAGATGGATGGGCCGTCTGGCTGCGGCCGCGGTGACAGCAGGGGTGGCAGCGCTGGCGGGATGCGGCAACACCTACCGGCCGGTGCTCGCGAGCATTGGCGTCGTCGGCCCTGCGGGTCAGCCCACCAAGTACGTGGTTGCTGTGTCCAGTCCCAGCCCCACTGCAAAAGGGCTGATGACCATGGCCGACTTCTCCGGCGATACAGTGCTAGTGACCGCTCAAGTAGGCGTCAACCCGTATTACCTGGCGCTGGACTCTACCGGGACCTTCGGCTACACGCTCAATAGCGATAAGACGGTTACTTCCTTCCAGCTCAGTTCCCAGCTGATCTCAAGTCAGGTGACACAGTCTACGTTGCCCAGCGGGACGAATCCGGCAAGCCTGTTCTCAACGGGAAGCTCCACGTATGTCTCTGACCAAGGCGTAAACGCGACCGATCAGATGACCGGCAATCCACCGGCCCTGCAACAGCAGCTGCCCGTTCCTGCCGGATTCACTCCGGTGTATCTCGTGGGCGGAAGGAATTCCGCCCGTTTGTATTCGCTCGCACAATCGACTGGCAGCGCTCCGGGCATTGCTCAGGCCATCGAAACCGGCGCGGGCAACGCCATCTCGAGCACGATCAATGTTGGACATAGTCCTGTGTATGGGGTCGTGACCTCCGACAACCGGCGTGCCTTCGTCATGAACCAGGGCGACAACACGGTGTCCGTCATCAACACACAGACCAATGCGCTGGATACCAAGGTGGGTTCAATCCCGGTGGGGACGCGGCCTGTGTGGGCCGATACTGCGCCCGGGCTTGACGAACTGATGGTGTTGAATGAGGGATCGGGCACCACTCCGGGCTCTCTTTCGATCGTTTCGATTCCACTCTGTTCCTCTGCGGCATTGCCCACCAATCCAAATTGCGATCCGACCAACCCGATTGATGCGGCGACCTTCGGCCAAGTTGTGGCTACGGTTCCCGTGGGAATCAATCCCATCATGGTCACCGTGCTGACCGATTACACCCGCGCCTATGTCGCCAACGCGGGAGATCCGAGCCTGCCCTGCGCACCGGACGGCGTTGCCGTGGCGGGGAGATTCACGACCTGCACAGTCTCGGTGGTGAATTTGGCCTCCAATACGGTGACAGCGACTGTCCCGATCAATGGACATCCGGTATGGATTGCTTCTGCAGCATCGCAGCCCGCCGGTAAGATTTACGTCGTCTGCAAGGATTCGCAGGTGATGACTGTGATCAAGACCGACACAGACAGTGTGTGGACGACGATCCCCCTGCAGGGGTATGGCGTCAGCGTTCGTATCAGCCAGTAGGCCGTCGCCTCTGCACTTGCCGCTGTCCGTGGGGTGCGTCAGCTGGTGGTCAATACTATGGGCCCGGATGGTTTATCAGTACCGCCAGCATCTTCAATTGTGACCTCGAATCGCTTCGTATCAATGCCACTGGGGATCTTCGGCATTATGACGCTTGCGTTGCCGTGCTCGTCCGGATGAAACGTTCCGGCCGGAATCGGTGCCCTTCCACCGGCAGGAAGCAACCAGAGCTGATACGTCTTATAAACCTGGAGCGGATCGAGGTTGCCCACGAGAAATATCAGAGCGCCTTTTTCCGGATTGTAGGTGATATCCCCGCGCGGCCCTTGAACCGCCGTCCGCAACGATGCCTTCGGTGCCAGCATCGCGCGGATCGCCTGAGGGTCAGTTAACGCGTCCAGCAGCTGGTGCGATTGCGCTGCACGCGCATTCAATCGCTGCGTCTCGGCAGCCTGATTGGCCAGATTTTCGTTGAGTGTGCGGTGATTCGTGTACAGGATGACGGAAACGACCGCGAACACTGCGGCCGTTGCCCATCCGATCCAACGTTCTAGCGCAGGGCGGCGCGAGGGGATTTCGTCCGGTTCAGCGAGCAGGGTGGTTCCTCTGCCCCGGCCGAAGTCGGCGAAGGGGCGCAGGGCCGGCTCAGGGGACGCCGACGGGGCGACGACAGAGGGCTTGGGCGCAGCACCGACCGGCCTGGGTGCAGCAACCGCTGGCGTGGGCGCAGCAAC
>JAICMT010000240.1 GCA_025929125.1 Acidobacteriaceae bacterium
GGGCTCATCGAAGGTCTGCGACTCCAGCCGGGCTGAGAGGAAGAGCTCAAGCCCATAAACCAGGAGAAGCAGGGCTATCGCTGGGGCAAAGTACTTGAAATGCGGAAGACGCCGATCCGAGGACATCGTTCACCTCACCAGCTTCTGTTCACTAGGGATTGAGAGCTATGCAGGGGACAACTTCAGGACGCGACGCGCCCGGGGCCCGTAGATGCGAGCAGTACAGCAGATGATGCCCGTCAGGTCAAGCCGCGGTACTGCATGGCTTGTGCGATCCACAGACCCGGATGGACGTGGTGGTGATTGAGCACGCGGAGATGCCGCAGCAGAATGGAGCAGCCGGTGGGTAATTCTCGGTTGTTAGTTTTCGGTGGGTGGCTGGAAGGAGTCGACGACGAGGATGTCGGCCATGGCGGTGGAAGGTTCGAGCTTGAGGCCGAGCTGCTCCTGCACGGCGGTAAAGATGCTGAGATCGCCATCCTGGGGATTTGCGGACATGCGAGGCTGGGGCGTGGCTTCAATGCGGAGCTTGTAGCTGCCGGAGAGGCCCGTCCGATCAATTACCGGGCGGTCGGTGACTAAGGTATTGAGATTCAAACTGGCCGCCAGATCCGTCATCGTGATGTTGCTGGTTTCCAGAAACTGATTCCGTCCATTGACTCCGACATGTCCGTGCCCATCGGAGGTGCTCTTCTCCAGCTTCGGTCCTCCTTTGGCGATCACAAGCGCGTAGACCGGTATCTGCTGCTTCTCGAAATGAGCTTTGACCTGGAATCGCTCGGCCAGTAGGGACTGGAGCATCTGTCGGAATTGGTCGCGGGTGGGCGAACCCCCAGGTGCGTTGGCGAGAACGTCGTAGAAGTCGTTGGGATCCTCGTGCGGAGTGACGCGGATCTGATAGCTCCGTAGGCTGTACGCCTCCATCAGTAAGCCCCGCAGAGTATAGCCTTCGAGATGCACACGCGGGCCGGACGAAGAGAAGCCCATAACAACAGGCAGCGGAGGCGGGTGCGCACGAATACTCGCGACCTCAAACGCAAGTGCAGGAACTGTCGCGGCAGGAGTCTGCGGCGGTGCCGGAGCGCTGCTCTGGGCGAAAGCGAGCGAAGCTGCGAGAGTAATAATGGCGAGTCGCATTGGCCCTCAGAAGACTCTTAGTCGCTGTGGCTTTGCCGTCGCTCCTAGCTGCAGCTCCTCACTCACGATGTTTACTGCACCAGCATGATCTCCGTCTGCCAGAACGACGCCTTTGCTCCCGTCGGATCCAGCACCGTCACCTGGCAGTTGTACTTGCCCGGATCAAGCTGGTGGAGATCGATCGAGAAGTTCAGCGGCGTCGTCACCAGGCGCGTATTGGGCAGCGGCGAAACCTCCTGCGGCTGCGTCTCCAGAACCTTCTTGTTGTCGCGATAGAAGGTGACGAAGCCGATCAGCGGATGCGTCTGCGGTGTGGCGGAAGCTGCAGCCGCCGGCGCCGCGCTGCCGGAGGGCTTCGCGGCCGGCGCGGAAGTCGGTGGCGCAGCGCCCGCCGGAGCTTCGGCTGAAGCCAGCAGCGGAGCTTCATATGCCTGCAGAAACACCGTCAGCGGCTTCGAGCGGCTGAAGACGCGCGTGACCGACGGAATAATCTGCAGCCCGTTCTGCACCAGCGGATTCACTGCCGCCTGCTTCTGAATGTCCTTTTGCTTAGCCACGTTGACAACGGCGTCTGCATACGCCTTGCGCTCGCTCGACAGCACCACCGAGCTGGTCGGAATCCGCGTGGTCTCCTTGTTCAGATTGGGGATGACGAACGAGCTCTGGAACGTACCGATGTGCCCCGTCTGGTCGTCGCGCGCCAGCACCTTGATCGAATACTTGCCCGGCAGAATGGTGTAGCCGGACGAGTACTCGAGCGGATGGCCCGCAATCTCTTCCTCGGTCAGGTTCTTGAGCGGCGCGTCGATATGGTCGCGGATATTGCCCACGGTCGTGCCGCCGTACTCATCCTTGATCTCGCCCACAAAGTCGATCAGCGCGTGGTCCGCACCATGCTTCTTCGCGAACACCAGCTCGCTCGCCGGAATCTTGATCATCACCGGCACAAAGTACTCGGCGCGGTTCAGCTGGAAGTAGTTCAGCTCCAGCGCGACGGTGAGATCGGTCCAGGGATCCTGCTGCATCAGAGCGTCTTCAAGCTGGCGCTCCTTGTCGGCGGTGTTGAACTTGCCCCACTCTTTGCCCGCGAAATAGCCTTGGCGGTAGTCCAGCTTCGCCTCCTGCGGCTGTCCGACCGTCACCTTAATCTTGCGGAATTTGCCATCCAGCTTCGTGTTCGAGGTGTAGTAGCCGAGGATGTAGTAATCGCCAACTGCCTTCTGGGCATCCACAATGCCGCGCGTCAGGTCGTTGTTGTCCAGCAGCGCCTTGCCGCCGGTGTCGGCCGCCAGCGAATACAGCGTGTCCTGCGAGCGCTGGAAGTTCGAAGCGAAGTTGTTCGCGCCTCGCCCGGAGTACATGGACTGCCCGCCGGGCGAGCCCTGTGTCGCATCTCCCATTGCGCCATACGCCACCAGACCACGCGCGTCGATCGGCCAGAACGAGACGCCCGCGCGAATCGCAGCATCCTCGGTCGCGTGCAGTTGCGCCTGGTTGTCGAGGCCGTTCAGATTCAATCCGCTGGCGAAATAGATGAATTGCTTCTTCTCGCTCAGCCGTCCCAGCTGCTCCACGGCTGTCTGCAGTGCCGCAAGCTGGCGGTTGGTGGTAAAGATGTTGAACTCCGCGTCGTCCTGTCCGAACGCGGCTCCGGTGTCGGGCGCGCTGTCGTCGCTGGACGACGTGCCCACCTGCCCCTGGCCTTCGCCGATCACCAGCGTCTCCACAATCGAGAGCAGGCGATTCCGGTCGGCAGTGAAGTCCTGCAGCGTATCCACTGAGCCTCCGGCGTATCGCCAGATCGAAACCAGGTCGGCAGAGGTCATCTGCTCGCGGATGAACTTCTCGGCGGCAAGCTCGGCGCGAAGCTGATCCGACGGCGGCATCGCCGTCATGTCAAAGTAGAGCGTGATCAGCCGGCGATCCTTGTACTTCAACTCGCCGGTGGGTTCAGGCGCAATCTGCGTGCGCCCCAGCTTGTAAAAGAGCTTGATGTCTTCATTGGTGGGCTTGGGCAGCGGCGTCACATCCGTCGGCAGCTGCTGGTGCTCGCAGAAGCTGATCTGCTGCGCCACGCCATCCTCAGTAACGGTGAAATCTTTGGCCGTGAGGCCCGGGACGGTCTTGCCGCTCTTGTCCTTCACCGTCACTGTCTCGACCACGAGTTGCCGCGTGACCTTGAAGGTGGTGACGTTGTCATCCGGATTGCTGGATTTGTTTTGCCCGGTCACCTGCGCCGAACCGGCCAGCGTCGACGTGGAGGCGAGCAGCAGCGAAGCTACAACTTGGGCAGCGGCAGAGGTGCGAAGAAGGCGCGTCATTCTCATCGGTCTCAGTACCTCAGGCGGAACGTAGCCTTAATCTGGCGCATAGTCTGCGTGGAGGTCGGCGTGCCGAACAGCGGATTGCTTCCCGTCGGCGACAGCGTGGTGTACCAGTTGGTGTAGGAGACGTGGTTTAGGACGTTGGTCGCGTCGAAGTGCGTCTCCAGGCTGTAGCGGTCGTGCAGCTTGAAAGTCCTGGCCATCGAGGCATTCAGGGCAAACTGGGTCGGTCCCTCAATGGAGTTGCGCCGCGCATTGCCCCACCCGCCGTCCGGCACCGAATAGGCCCCGGCGTTCAGGTAAACCTTCTGGTTGTTCGCCAGGGAAGAAGAGAGATGAATCGGCTGCCCGGGATTGTAGTTGGGGCGAATCGTCCCGGCGTAGGACGTTCCCGGCACCTGCACCGCATAGATGGGCGAGAGCGGAGTGCCGGTGGCGAAGGTAATCGTGGTCAGCGCCGTCCAGTCCTTATACAGAACGCCGCGCCAGCCGCTCAGCAGCGTATGCCCTCCCAGCCCCATGCCGGTGGTGTACTGCGCCGAGGCA
>JAICMT010000145.1 GCA_025929125.1 Acidobacteriaceae bacterium
ACAAGCCGGAGGCACATTCGCTCGACGACATTGAGATGGGACGAGCGACACTTCTGCTGTACCGCGTGACTCAGGACCGACGCTACGCGAGAGCTGCCCGCTTTCTGCACGATCAGCTCGCAGAGCAGCCTCGCACTGCAAGCGGCGGGTATTGGCATAAGCAGGTCTATCCCAACCAGATGTGGCTGGATGGCGCCTACATGGCGGAGCCGTTCCGTGTGGCCTACGCAGCAACGTTTCAACAGCCACAGGAGTTCGACGACATTGCGAAGCAGCTGCTGCTAATGGATGAGCACATGCGCGATGAGCGAACGGGCCTGCTCCGCCACGGGTGGGACGAGTCCAGGCAGATGCCCTGGGCTGATAAACAGACTGGCCTGAGCCCGGAGGTCTGGGGGCGAGGGATGGGCTGGTATGTCATGGCCTTGATCGACACGCTGGACTGGTTCCCCGCGGAACATCCACAGCGACCGGCGCTGATCGCCGCGCTCAATCGCAACATCGCAGGCATTCTGAAGCTCCAGGACTCCTCGAGCGGTTTGTGGTGGGAAGTGCTGAGCCACGCTCCGCACCGCGGGCCCACCCTGCAAAAGCAGCCGGACGGCAGCGTCCGCCTAAGGATGGTGAAAGCCGAGGACGGAAACTACCTGGAGGCTTCCGCGAGCTGCATGTTCGCGTACGCCATCGCGAAGGGAACGCGGCTCGGTTACCTGCCGGAGACAGACGCATCCGCTGCAACCAGGGCGTGGGAGGGCATCGAGAAGAGGTTCGTTACGGAGAGCAGTGATGGCGCATTGACGCTGCATGGTGTCGTTTCGGTGGGAGGACTTGGCGGGACTCCCTACCGTGCCGGCGACTTTGCGTATTATCTGCGGGAGCCGGTGGTCGATAATGATCCGAAGGGAATCGGCGCCTACTTGCTGGCAGCCTCCGAGATGGAGCAGATGCCGAGTGGCAGCACTCCATCTGGCAGATCCGGCCTCCTGCCCAGTTCGAAGAACTTCAGTCATCGCGATCCCGCGCCCTTGCCACGGGTGAAGGTGCTTGTTGACGCCTGGTTCAATTCACAGACTCGCCAGAACGCCTCCGGAGAGACTGAGCTCTTTCACTACAAGTGGTCGGACGATGCCGACTCAGGCTACTCGCTGTTCGGTCGCGCGTTCCAGCGGCATGGGGCTACGCTGCTCACCCTTCCGGAGGCGCCTACGCCGGAGAACCTCGCGCGGGTGCAGGTGTACGTGATCGCTTCGCCTGACAATGCCGCCACGAATCGCACGCCGCACTTCATGGATAAGGCCAGCGGAGATGCAATTGAACGTTGGGTCCGTAGCGGAGGAGTCCTGCTGCTGTTTTCGAACGATCCCGATCACACGGAGTTCGAGCACTTCAATGGGCTGGCGGAACGGTTTGGTATTCACTTCAATGCGGTGCTCTCGCACCATGTGGTTGAGCCGGATCACAAACCGGGCGAAGTGATCATCCCCTCGGGAACCGGCGTCTTCGCGAGCGGATTCACCGCCTATATGAAAGACACATCGACGATCCGCGTCAGCACTCCTGCGAGGGCGCTGGTCACCGACCATGGCGATGTGATGATCGCTGTAGCGCACCTGGGCAAAGGAACCGTGTTCGCGGTTTCCGATCCGTGGATCTATAACGAATACGCCGATGGGCGGAAGATGCGTGAGTACCACGGGTTGGAAGCAGCCCAGGATATTGCCGCCTGGGCGATCCGGCAGACTCGTTAGGCTTTCGGGGTCACAGAAGCCCGAAGCTCGCGGACCAGCTCGCTGAAGCTGACCGGTTCCGGAGCTTCTGTATCGAGCAGGCGTTCCAGCTCGCGGGCTACCAGCGTCCCCTCGTCGAAGCCATACATGCCCAGGGCGCCCGCGAGCTTGTGGGCGTTGCTCTGGGCCTCCTTGCGCAGTTCAAGAGAGAGTGAGCCCGCGCTGGCGGCGGATGAGGCTCGATCCAGAATCGCGAGCCGCTCCTCCACAATGGGCTGAATCTTGACCCAGAGGTTCGCTAGCAGCGCGGCAGTCTTGTCGGCGGCCTCGCTCACGGGCTAGTCCTTCCAGCCCAGCGCGTGCGAGATCTCCTGGGCCAGTGTCATGGGGTCGAAGGGCTTGAAGAGTACACCGGCAACTCCCAGATCCGCGAAGCGGCGCTGATCTACACCCTGCACCTTGGCCGTGAGCAGCAGCACGGGAATCCTTGCGATGTCCGGGTTCTGTTGCATCTGCCGGAAGGTCGTTGGACCGTCCATGCCCGGCATCATCACATCCATCAGGATGGCGTCCGGTCTCTCCTGCGCGGCGGCGCGTATTCCTTCCAGGCCGGAATGTGCGGCGAGGATTTCCCAGCCCGCGGTAGCTTCGAGAGACAGTGCAGCGACTTCGCGAATGTCGTCTTCGTCGTCGATTATCAGAATGCGGCGCATTTACCGTCTACTAGTCTCTCATGCCCGGAAAAGCTGGCCTCTAGGCAACGCTTGCGCCCGCAGCACTGCGAATCCGATTCACCATGGCAAGCACCAGTTCTTCCACTTCCCTGGGCTTTACCTTGGCCTTGTCGAAGAATTGGGTCGGCCCTGAGCGCATCCGGTACCGCTCCGCCTCGGAGATCTCCCGGCTGGAATAGACGACGACCGGCACTGTCTGCAGCCCGGGCTGCCGCCGCACCCAATCCACCAGAGAGAATCCGTCTCCATCGGGCAGAGCCAGATCGAGGACGACGAGGTCGGGAGCGCCGAGGAGGCAACGATCCACCGCCTGCTGCAGCGTCGACGCGTGATCAGTGGGAATGCCCGCTTTCTCAAACCCGGCAGCAATCTCCTGCGCTGTCTGGCGGTTCTGTTCGACCAACAGGACGCGGCCAGGGCCGCCCCGTGCCCGCAGGACGCGCTTCAGCTCGGCCATCAGCAGATTCTCATTGAAGGGCTTCTGCACCCACCCCTGCGCCTCGCCAGCTACTGCCTCACGGTCGCCCGGCGGGATCACGCTGAGGATCACCACAGGAATATCGGCCGTGACTGGGTCCGTCTTCAGCCGGTGCAGAGTCTCCCAGCCGCTCAGCCCCGGCATGTAGAGATCCAGCAGAACGGCGGAAATGGGCTTGAAAGCTGGATCCTTGCGATGCTTCGCCGCACGCTCCGCGGTCAGTTGCAGGACCTCTTCCCCGCCGCCTGCCTGCAGAATCTCATATCCATGCTGCCGGAGCTGCTCCGCAACCACCTCACGGATGCCGGGATCATCGTCGCAGACTAGGATCAGGCCCTCGCCCCGCTCCGCGGGTGACTCGGTGAGGGATGGCGACGCGTTGTCGCTGGCTCGCGCCGAGCGGGAAAGCTGCAGCCATAGTGTGGTTCCCGGGCCGGACTCGTTTGGCTGAGCCCATATCGCTCCGCCGTGCTGCTGGATGATGCTCCTGCAGATGGCCAGCCCCAAGCCCGTGCCGCCCTTCTTACTCGCGTCGGAAGCTTCCACCTGCTGAAACCGGCCAAATACCGCATCCAGCTTGTCGGCCGGAATGCCGCGGCCGCGGTCTACTACCTTCAGCAGAACCGAGTTCAGATCGGAGTCGATCTGCACCGTGATCACTGTTCCCGGAGGCGAGAACTTAATGGAATTCGACAAGAGATTGGTCAGCACCTGCAGAATGCGGTCAGGGTCGGCGTCGAAGTAGATGGTTTCCCGAGGTGCGCGGCACACCAGCTCAATCTGCAACCCGCTGCCCTCGGCCATGGGGGACATGGTGTCCACCGCCTCGCGGGCGAGGTCCTGGATCGAGCACCGGCGCAGCTTCAATGGCGCCCGCCCGGACTCCATTCGCTCAAGATCCAGAATGTCATTGATGAGGCGGATCAGCCGCTCGGTGTTGCTCGAGGCGATCCTGAGCAGGTTCTGCGCCTTGGGATCCACATCGCCGACCAGTGCAGGCAGCAGACCCAGTGCTCCGCGAATGCTGGTCAGCGGGGTGCGCAGCTCGTGGGAGACGGTGGAGATGAACTCATCCTTTACCGAATCGACTTCGGAGCGCTGCTCCAACTTATTTTTCTGCTGCTCGGCGTATTCGTGGCTACGCCGCAGGGCTTCGGTCAGTTGCTCAATCGCACGCTGCTGCTGTCGCGCCTTGGTCGCCAGACGCAACGTCATTGCCCCCAGCAGAAACACTGTCAGCAGGAGCAGAGCGTAAACCATCACGGGAGTGGGGCCGGTCATCGTCGAATTGCCTTAGCGCGCAGCGATTCTCGACGCGTGGAAGAGGAAATGGTTCAATGGATCAGAACCACTATATCTCAAGACCCGCTAAGCCGATACAGGTTCTGTGAGTTGAGTGAGCACGTGGTTCCAGCGTTTGCCGGTCCGATTGGCCGCGGCGGCCTTCTCCAGTGAGTAACCGGCGATCAGCGGCACCGCCATGGTGGCTTCCGCATACACCATCTGCTCATATGTGGTGTCTACCTTGCCCCAAGAGCTTGCTTCCTTAAGTGTGGAACCGGACAGAGCACCGTCGCGGGAATCCGCTACCGTCACCTGGATTGCGTACTTGTGCATGGGCGCGTCGACGCCCAGAATTTCTGCAGCCACGACGATATCCTGCGCGAAGTTCTTGGGGACGCCGCCCCCGATCATCAGGAGACCGGTGGTCGAATTGGCGATCTTGAGTTGCGTGAGTTCATAAAAATCTTTTGCGGAGTCAATAGAAGCCATCGGCTTGCCGCGCCTTGCATGCTGATGCGCCACGAAGCCAAAGCCCGCGGAGCAGTCCGAGAAAGCCGGGCAGAAGATCGGGATGTCCTTCTCGTAAGCCGCAAAGACGATAGAGTCGTTGTTGCCCTTGGCCGGGGTGCGACCCTCCTGCTCCAGATACGCGCCCATCTGCCGAATGATCTCGCGGGAGCTGTATGGGCGGGGCTCGAGCGAGTCGAAGATTTTCTGCGTGGTCTCGTCGCAGATGCGCAGCTCTTCTTCATCGATGAAGGTGTCGTAGATGCGGTCGATCATCAGCTCGCGCAGCTCACCGTCGTGCTGCCCGTACTTGTATTCATCGCCCGCGACATAATGGCGGAAGCCGAGCGCCTCAAAGAAGTCCTGATCGACGATATTGGCGCCAGTCGAGACGATCGCATCCACCATGTTGTTGCGGATGAGGTCAACGAAGACCTTCTGCAGTCCGGCCGAGACGAGCGACCCGGCAAGGCACAGGATCACTCCGCACTCCTCATCGCGCAGCATCATCTCGTAAATGCTCGCTGCACGAGCTAGGTCCCGCGAACTGTAGGCCATCGAAGCCATCG
>JAICMT010000315.1 GCA_025929125.1 Acidobacteriaceae bacterium
CGCCGTACACGATGCCAAGGTGGTCGCAGTCTTCTCGCTGGAAATGAGTAAGGAGAGCCTGCTTCGGCGGATGCTGGCCAGCGAGGCTCTGGTCTCCTCGCGCAAGCTGCAGACGGGTACCATGCTCCGTGAGGATCGTGGCAAGCTGATGAACGCGCTCGAGCGACTGATGGAATCGAAGATGTTCATCGACGACACGCCCGGCATCTCCCTGGCCGAAATGCGAGCCAAGGCGCGGCGGCTGAAGCAGCAGGAGGGTACGCTCGATCTCATACTGGTCGATTACCTGCAGCTCATGACAGGCACCAATTCCACCGGGAAAAAGGGCTTCGAAAACCGCACCCAGGAGGTAAGCTCTATCTCTCGAGGGTTGAAGGCGCTTGCCAAGGAGATGCAGGTCCCCGTCGTAGCACTCAGCCAACTCTCCCGCGGCAGCGAGCAGCGCACGGGAGATAAGAAGCCGTTGCTGAGCGATCTGCGCGAATCCGGCTCCATTGAGCAGGATGCCGACGTGGTCGCCTTTATCCACCGCGAAGAGTACTATGACCGCGATAACGAAGACGTGAAGGGAAAGGCCGAGATCATTATTGCCAAGCAGCGCAACGGCCCAACCGGCAGCATCGAATTAGCCTTTGTCGCCGACTACACGCGCTTTGAAAATCTTTCGCGGGAGGATGGCGCTGGCGGTTACTAATGCGGAAGGTGAGAAAACGTTGCAGCTCGAAATGCCGGTGAGGTCCTGGATCGAGCTGTCGGAAGAGCGGCTCGCGAATAATTTCCAGGTGCTCCGAGAGCGCGCCGGTTCTGCCACGTGCGTACTCGCCGTTGTGAAGGCAAATGCCTACGGACACGGCGAGGAGCACTGCGCGATAGCGCTAGCGCAGGCCGGCGCAACCTGGTTCGGTGTGGCAGACGTGCGCGAGGGTGCTGCAGTGCGACGCGCTTTGGCTGCGGCCGGGCAGTCAAGGGCGGAGATTCTGGTTATGTGCGGGCTTCTCCCCGAGGACGTCCCCGCGGTCACCGAGCATCGGCTGAGCGTGGTGGTCTGGACCTTGGATCAGGTGACAGCACTTCGCTCCGCTGCAGGCTCAAAACTCCACGTTGAGATCGAGACCGGGATGGGCCGCCAGGGAGTCCGTCCCGGTGCTGAACTGGATCAGTTATTGGACGCCATCAGTGACGCGAGACTTGTCTTCGCCGGCCTGATGACACACTTCTGTTCGGCGGAGGTGGTGGGCTCTGCCAGGACACGCCAGCAGCAGACCGAGTTTGAGCGTGCAGTGCAGCAGGTTCACGCACGCGGTTTACGGCCTCATTGGGTTCACGCCGGCGCCTCCTCAACCCTTAACGATCCGGACTGGGATCCCAGTTGGTTGTCGCAACTTGCAGAGAGCCTGAACGCACAGCCGATGGTACGGTGTGGCATCGCGCTATACGGCTATTGCAATCCGCTCCAGGGCGGATCACCACAGATCGCACCGAAGCTCAGTCCCGTGATGACCTGGAAGACCCGTGTACTGGACATAAGAGAAATGCTCACCGGGAACTGCATTGGGTACGACAGCACCTTCGTAGTTACTGGCCCGATGCGTGTTGCCTTGTTGCCGGTGGGCTATGCCGACGGCCTCCGCCGATCCCTCTCCTCGACCAATCGCCGCGAGGGTGGCTGGGTTCTGATTCGAGACAGTCGCGCACCCATCCTCGGCCGAATCTCCATGAACCTGACCATGGTCGATGTAGGCGCAATCGAGGACGTTGCGTCCGGTGATGAGGTCATCCTGCTTGGGGACGGAATCGATGCTGACGATCATGCCCGCTTCGCAGGTACCATCTCTTACGAAATCCTCTGCGGAATTCGTAGACCGTAACAGAGCCATTTGCGCAGCAGCCCAGTGGGCCGATAGCATCGAAATGGATTTCGAAGTGGAGGAATGGGTTGGCTATGGAAGCGAACATCGGGTCTCGCCGGACCGAAGATATTGCGCTCGATCTACTCAAGTTCATCGCGGGTACAACCCATGTGGGTGCGAAGGCCGGGGGCTCCGCAGTGGGGTTTGGGGTCACCAGCACCGGAAAGCCGGAGGATCAGGTGACGCAGTTGCTGGAGTTGTATGGCCGCTGCCGCCAAGCAGTTGAGGGTCCGGTGAAGTAAGTGCCATCCGGCACAAGAGAGCGAGCTGACGGAGAGCCGTTGCGTGTAGCCGTCATTGGCGCCGGAGTATTCGGGCGCAACCACCTGCGCGTCTATCGCGAGCTGGAGCGAGCTGGCCAATCAATCGAGCTGGCTGCAGTTGTCGATCCGAGTGAGGCTGCACGCGACCGAGCGTCGCAGGAGTATGGGATTCCGGCGTTTGCTTCGATTGAAGCGCTGACGGATCAGAGTGCAGGAAATCCCATCGATGCGGCATCCGTCTGTGTGCCCACCGTAGCTCATGCGGCTGCAGCGCATCCGCTCCTGTCTTCCGGGATTGATATCCTCATCGAGAAGCCGATCGCCGGCAATCTGGTAGAGGCAGATGCGATTATCAGCGCCGCTCGTGGACTCGGACGCATCGTGCAGCCGGGTCATCTCGAGCGCTTCAATCCGGCGGTGCGAGCCGTGCGCCCTCTGCTGAACCGCCCCATGTTTTTTGAGGTGCATCGCCTCAGCGTTTTCACTCCCCGCTCGCTGGATGTGGATGTCGTGCTGGATCTCATGATCCATGATCTCGATATTGTGCTGACCCTCGTCGGCTCTCCCGTACGCGAGGTGCGTGCCGTGGGTCTGCCAGTGCTCTCGAACAAGGTGGACATTGCCAACGTCCGGTTGGAGTTCGTGAACGGCTGTGTCGCGAATTTTACCGCCAGCCGCGTAAGCACGGAGCGCGTCCGCAAGATGCGTTTCTTTCAGCCGCATCAGTATCTTTCACTTGATTTCGCACGTCAGGACCTGCTGCTGATCGATGTGACAGCCGCTGCAGGACTGGAGATGGAGCAGCTTGCCGCCCAGGCAGGCTCAGGCGGTCATCCTTCCGCCGGTATGTCGCTGCGCAAGGTTCCGGTAGAACCTGGCGAGCCCCTTCGGCTTGAACTTGAGGCTTTCCTCGACGCCGTGCGCCGACGCTCCCAGCCTGAGATAACTGCAGAGCAAGGCCGCGCCGCCTTGGCAATCGCGCTAGAGATCAATGCTGCGGTTGCGACTCATGCCGAACGCACGGGTTTGACTTCGCACTGACCGGATCATCCATGTTTTGCGTCGCAAAGCCCGA
>JAICMT010000346.1 GCA_025929125.1 Acidobacteriaceae bacterium
CGTTCGCGCAATCGAATATTGGCTCCTGGTTTTATAGCTTCATCCTGATCGCGTTTGCCGTTTGCCTGTTCGTCTTTTTCCTCCACCGCGACCATTTGCGATCAGAAAACAAGCTAGAGTCACTGGTGAGCCGGGAGTCCAGCTTTCTGTTCAATAACATGATCCTGCTCGCCGCTTGCTTTACGGTGCTGTGGGGCACGCTGTTTCCGGTGTTGAGCGAATACGTGCAGGGATCAAAGGTGACGGTCGGAGCTCCGTTTTATAACCGGGTGAATATTCCGATCGGACTCTTTCTGCTGTTCCTGACCGGCATCGGGCCGCTGCTGGCGTGGCGATCAACTTCCCTCCGGTCGATCCGGCGCAACTTCATCCTGCCTTCGGTGGCCATTGCCGTAACGGCAGTGGTGTTGATGATCTGCGGGGTCCGTCCCTGGAACGATGGCAACGAGATGCAGTCGACCCTGTTCTCGCTGGTGACGTTCAGCCTCGGCGCGGGCGTGATTACGGGAATCGTCGAAGAGTTTCTGCGCGGAGCCAACGTGGTACGCACGCAGACGGGCAAGAACCTGCTGGCATCCGCCATTCTGCTGACACGCCGGAACACGAGGCGGTATGGCGGCTACGTCATCCACTTCGGGATCGTGGTGATGTTCATCGGAATTGCCGGCGGCGCGTTCAACCAGGCGCGCGAGATGGCCATGAGCTACGGCGACACTCTGGCGTTGGGACCCTACCGGCTGGTGTGCCGCTCGATTACGCAGGACTCCAAGGCTGAGTACGATACGGATTACGCGGTGCTGGACGTGTATCGCGGAGACAAGTACATTACCCAGCTCTCGCCGGAGCGGCGCGTCTATTTTGCCGGAACAGATCATGAACAGGCCGCCACCGTGGTCGCGTTGCACTCGACGGCGCAGAACGACCTGTACACGGTTTTTGAAGGAAAAGATCCGGATACGGGACAGCCGATCATCAAGGCGTTTTTGAATCCGCTGATTGCGTGGATCTGGATCGGGGTCGCGATTGTCGTAGCGGGCACATTCGTCGCGCTCTTTCCGAATATCACCCGGACCGCAGTGCGGCAGCGACAGGAAGACGCGGCTCCTGCAGAAGCGCCACGTGCCCCGGCCGCGGTGGGCGCGGGCGGAGTGCTGGTAAAGGCTCCGCATGCGTAAATTGACAAGCTTTCGGAATCCGGTGCTCTGGGCAAAGACCTTGCAGCTGGTCCTGCTGGCGGCGATTACGACGGCCATGCTGGGCGCAGGACAATCGCGCTACGAACGGCTGGGGCACGAACTGGTGTGCTCCTGCGGCTGCGGGCAGATTCTGCTGGAATGCAATCACGTGAGCTGCCCGAGCTCGCCGGTGATGATACGTGAGCTGCAGGCGCAGCTTGCCTCCGGTCTGGGCGATACGGCAGTCATGAACTGGTTTGCGGGCAAATATGGAGCGACGGTGCTGGCGGCACCGATTCGCGGCGGCTTTGATAATGCTGCATGGATTGTTCCCATTGGCGTTTTCCTGCTGGCCACTGCGGGCACGTTCGGGGTTGTCTGGATCTGGAAGCGGCGTGCGAGCGCACTTGCACCCGCGCCTGCACAATTGCACCCGGCCGGGTTCCAGGGACCCGAAGAGTCGGAGTTGCGTGAGCGCATTCGCCGAGAGACGGAGTACTGACCTATGGTTCCCTGCTATATCGCTGTGTTTGCCCTTACCATTGCGTTGTTCGCATACATCTTCTGGCCGGCTCGCAACCTGTTCACGCAGGCAGACAAGACGCGCGTGGATTATCTGCGCGAGCGGAAAGATGCGATCTATGAGAACCTGCGCGACCTGAATTTCGAATACCTGGCAGGCAAATACCCTGAATCCGAGTACAACGAGCAGCGGAGAGCCCTGGAGGACGAGGCCGCTCGCGTGATTTCCGAGATGGAAGCCCTGCAGGCTCGGGGAGTTCGCGGAATGCGCTCGCGTGCATGAAGCTGGGTTCGCCGGCACATATGCTTCCACCGGGAAGCGCCGCATATCATCCGAACGTATTGCACATTCTGCATTGAGAATTGGACCTATTCAGCCGTGTCTATTTTGAATCGAACGCTTCGTGTGAGCCTGCTGGCGGTGCTGCCGGCCCTGTTTTGCATGCCGCTGTTTGCCGCCGCTCTCAGCGGAACAGTGATGAACCGGACCACCGGAAAGCCGTCCAAGGGCGATACGGTCGCGCTGATCAATACAGCACAGGGGATGGATGAGCTTGCCAAAGTCACGACGGATGGGCAGGGCAAGTTCCAGGTGAACGCTCCAGATGGCGGCCAGATTCTGCTGCACATTACGCATGCCGGCGCCGAGTACTTCAAGAGTGTTCCGCCGGGTTCCGGCAACGTGGATATCGACGTGTACGATTCGGCGGCGAAGATTGAGGGCATTACTGGAGAGGCTCTGGTGCTCCGCGCCGAAACAGATTCCACCGGCCGCACGCTGAACGTGACGGAAAACTTCTTCCTTCAGAACGCCTCCTCTCCTCCGAAGACGCAGTATGGCGGGAATACCTTCGAGTTCTTTGTGCCGCCAGGCGCGAAGTTGAATGACACGGTTGCCAGCGCACCCAGCGGTCTGCCAACCAATGTCGAGGTGAAGACGCTGGATGCCGCGAGCGGGCATTACGCCTTTACGTTTCCCGTCCGGCCGGGCGAGAACCGCTTCCAGATCGGGTACTCGCTTCCCTACTCCGGCAAGCAGGACTTCACCATCCGGCTCACTATTCCGACGTCAGATGTCGCGGTGATGCTGCCGAAGTCGATGCAGTTCCAGGGGAAAGGCGCGACGCAGTTCCAGGCCATCAGCCCGGACGTCAACGCGCAGACATTCGACGCGCACCTTCCGCCGTTCTCTCAGCCGCTTGAGTTCACGCTGTCCGGTGCAGGACAGCTCCCGCAGGCGCAAGAGCAGGCGCAGGGGGGAGCAGCACAGCAGGGCGGAGGGGCACAGCAGGGCGCGCAGCAGCAAGCCTCCTCGGACCGGCCAGGC
>JAICMT010000411.1 GCA_025929125.1 Acidobacteriaceae bacterium
CATCTGCACCGTCACCAGGTGGAACTCGTAGACATCAACGGCAAGCCCACCTCTGGCCTCATCAAGGACACCATTGTGGTCCCCCTATACGGCCGTGCCTCAGTCGAGTTCACCGCCAACCAACCCGGGCTTTCGCTCTTCCATTGCCACATCCAGCAGCACATGGACTATGGCTTCAAGGCCCTCTTCCGCTATGCCTAGCTGTTGCTCACCGGCCACTCGCCATCGCACATCGGAATAGGATGGAAAAGGGGGCAACTGAGCCAGTCATGACCGGCGAACTGAAGCGCAAACACGAACGACTACACGCCGCCCTCCTCGATGCAGGGTCGCTGCTCGTGGCTTACTCCGGTGGAACCGATTCAGCCTATCTCGCCCATCAGGCCCACGCCGTGCTCGGCTCCCGCATGCTGGCAGTCATCGCCGATTCTCCCTCGCTCCCACGCCGCGAACTGGCCGCAGCCCTCCACTTCGCCCAGCATCACGGAATTCCGGTTCACATCTTGCAGACCCACGAGCTCGAAAACCCGGATTACGCGCGCAACGACGCCAACCGCTGCTTCCACTGCAAGGATGAGCTGTTTACCAGAATGGAGGCAACCCGCTCCAAACTCGGTTTTCAGCACCTAGCCTATGGCATGAACATGGACGACCGCGGCGAGTTCCGCCCAGGCCAGAAGGCGGCCGCATCGCACCATGCTCTGGCTCCTCTCGTGACCGCCGAACTCACCAAGGCCGAAATCCGCTCGCTTGCCCGCGAGGCCGGACTCGAGCTCGCAGACAAGCCGGCAAGCGCCTGCCTTTCCTCCCGCATCGAGTACGGGCGTCCCGTCTCCCCCGAAAACCTGCTGCAGGTCGAGCGAGCCGAAGACTCGCTCCATGCGCTCGGGTTTCCCCAGGTGAGGGTGCGGCATCATGGCGAGCTCGCCCGCATCGAAATCGCCCGCGAGGACCTGCCCCGTGCACTCGATCTTGCCCTGCTGGACCGGATCACAGCCGCCGTTCGCGCCTGTGGCTTCATCTACGTCACACTCGACACCCAGGGCTACCGCACCGGCTCCATGAATGCCGTCCTGCCAACCTCCGCAATTACGTCAGCCCGCTGACGCGCACTCGTCCAGAGAGATACTCTTTTCTCTGAGATTCAACTATGCCCATTGCTTACATTGACTGCTTCGCCGGGATCGCTGGAGACATGTTTCTCGGCGCTCTGCTCGGAGCCGGCGTTCCGGAGCAGGTGCTGGTCAACACTGCCGCCGCGCTGAAACTGGGCGCCACCCTCACAGTCGAGAAGGTCGATCGTAGCGGCATCTCCAGCCTCAAAGTGCAGGTATTGGAGAACGGACGCCCCGCAGAAGATAACTCTAAGATTGAGCAGCAAAGCTCCAGCAGCTCGACGCTGCTGCCGCGCACCCAGCACGAGCATAAGACCGGTACTCCGCACTCGCACGATCACACCCCCACTCACGACGCCGGCCACACCCACGCGGAGCATCACCAGGGTCGCTCGCTCACCGAAATCCGCCGGTTAATCCAATCGGCGGTACTCCCCGACGCAGTGAAAGCGATGGCAGTGCGCACCTTTGAACTGCTCGGGGACTCTGAGGCGAAGATCCACAACCTCCCCGTGGACCACATCCACTTCCATGAAGTCGGCGCAGTGGACGCAATCATCGACATCGTCTGCGCCGCGGCCGGCATCCATCATCTGGGCATAACTGCCTGGCACTGCTCGCCGGTCAACGTCGGCGGCGGGTCCGTCGTATGCGCTCACGGAACCTTCCCCGTTCCCGCCCCGGCCACTGCTGACCTCCTCAGTGGACTCCCCACCTACTCGGCCCACGTTCAGAAAGAGCTTGTAACGCCCACCGGTGCCGCACTGCTGCGCATGCTCAACCCTGTCTTCGGACCGCAGCCGCCGATGCGCGTTTCCTCCATCGGCTACGGCGCAGGGACCCGCAACCCGGCAGGCTTCCCCAATGTCCTGCGCCTCATGATCGGCGAAGCTGCCGCTGCGACCTCACCGGCTTCGCAACCGGCGGCCCAAGGGCCAAACGACGAAGTTGCCGTGCTTGAGACCGCAATCGACGACACGTCGCCGCAGCTGCTCGCGCATGTAGCCGAGCGCGCTCTCGCCGAAGGCGCTCTGGACACCATGCTGACGCCGGTCATCATGAAGAAGGGCCGTCCCGGCACGCTGCTCACCCTCCTCTGCAGCCCCGACCAAACCAACAAATTCGAGCGGCTGCTGCTCTCCGAAACCAGCACCCTCGGCATTCGCATTCGCATCGACCGCCGCCGAACCCTCGATCGCAACCACGTCACCGCCGCGACCGCCTACGGCCCCATCCGCGTCAAGCTCGGCTCTCTGCACGGCGATGTGCTCAACGTGGCACCAGAGTTTGAGGATTGCCGCACGGCAGCCGCAGCTCACTCCGTACCTGTGAAGCAAGTACAGCAGGCAGCTATCGCCGCCTATCTCCAGGACACTCCGCACAAGGAGTCCGGCCGATGACCCGGGATGCGCTGCTGAAGCTGCTGGCGGAGGTAGAACGCGGTGGCCTGAGCGCGGAAGCCGCCGCCGAA
>JAICMT010000076.1 GCA_025929125.1 Acidobacteriaceae bacterium
ACGGCGGACCTGCTGGATCGCAGCGGGATCGAGACGGCCGGCGCCCTCCAGGACAGAATCGGGAATGGTGCCGCGGAGGTTGACGGCGCGCGCACGGCGTTCCTCGAGGCCGGCCTCGTCGAGAAAGGCGTATGGATTGGCATTCAGAAGCTCATGCGCGAACTGCGAGGGCACAGGAGTATCCACGGCGAGGCAGCGGATGCTGCCCGAGGCAATGCCGCGCAGCACGTCCTGCAGGCCTACGAGATCCATGGCCTCCTGCAGAACATCCTGCATCACCTCATCCACGAGCGGGTGCGCAAGAATCTGGATATCTCCTTCGATATTTTCAAAGCAGGCGGCTGCCTGGGGAAAAACGCTGGCGAGCAGGTCTTCTGAGCGCGTGCGCTGGATCTGCGGTGCGACGCGTTTGCCTTTGGACATGCGCAGAAGCTGCAGAGAGCGGTTTGCGGCCCAGCGCCATCGAGTTCTAAACACAGGCGCGGCAATAGCGGCCTGCTCCAGCAGCTCCTTCGCGGTGTGTTCGGTGAGGAAGTGGAAGACATCCGAGAGCGGAAAACTGTGCTGCTCGGCCAGCGCGATGTTGATGCCGTTGTCAGTGGCGGCAGCCTGAAGCTCGAAGTTGAAGCCGCGGCAGAAACGCTTGCGCAGGGCCAGTCCCCACGCCTTGTTGATGCGGCCACCGAAGGGAGCGTGCAGGATGAGCTGCATGCCGCCGCCTTCATCGAAGAATCGCTCCGCGATGATGGTGTTCTTGGAGGGTACGGCGCCCAGGACAGCACGGCCGGCGACCATGTAGGCGATCAGCTGATGGGCAGCGTCCTCGCACACTCCGCACTCCGCGATGAGCCAGGCAGCACAGTCGGAGAGCTCGGGGTGCGGAGCGTCTGGTACGCAATTTCGCGTGCGGACAGAAATGGCTTCGCGCAACTCCGTGACGCCGTCGGACAGGATGCCAGTGCGTTGCGGAGCTTCACCGAACCAGAAGGGAACCGACGGCGGTGCGCCATGTGCGTCTTCGACCAGCACGCGTCCGGCAGCTTCGATACGCTGAACGCGCCAACTGCTGTTGCCGAGCAGAATAACGTCGCCGGGACTGGAGTCGACCGCGAAGTGCTCATCCAGGGTGGCAATCTGTATGTTTTCCGGCTGCAGAATGACGCTGTAGAGAGCAGTGTCGGGAATGGCGCCCCCGTTGGCGATTGCGATGGCACGCGCGCCGCGGCGGGGATGAAGCTCGCCGTGGATCCCATCCCGCAGAATGTAGGCTCCGTAGCGGCCACGCGAGGACTCGATGCCGTGCGCGAGCAGTTCGACGACCTCATCAAAGCGTTCGCGTGAAAGAGTTCGATAAGAGTAGGCGCGGCGCACAACCTGGAACAGGGCGTCCTCTTGCCACGGCTCGGCGGAGACCATGGCGGTGATCTGCTGCATGAGGACGTCGATGGGCTGCGGCGGTATTTCGAGGAGATCGAGCTCGCCGGAGCGCATCTTGCGAAGGAGCGCCGCCTGCTCGAGCAGGTCGTCACGGGTCGCGGCAAAGAAGCGGCCTTTGGGGATCGCTCCGCGCCAGTGTCCGGCGCGACCCACGCGCTGCATGGCCACGGCAACGGCGCGAGTGGAGGAGATCTGGCAGACAAGGTCGACATTGCCAATGTCGATGCCAAGTTCGAGCGAGGCGGTCGCAATCAGGATTCTAACCTCGCCGTTCTTGAGTCGCTGCTCTGCATCAAGCCGAAGCTCGCGGGAGAGCGAGCCGTGATGGGCGGCGACCTCCTCGGGACCCAGACGGGCAGCAAGTTCAAAGGCCAGCTTCTCGACCAGTCGCCGAGTATTGACGAAGACGAGCGTGGAACGATGTTCCTCGGCAAGCTCTGCAAGACGGTCGTAGATGCTCTCCCACATTGCGTGCGAGGTGACGGAGGAGAGCTCGAAGGCGGACCCATCGGGCTGGTGTGGAATCTCGATTGCGAGATCGAGTGAGCGGCGGCGGCCGACCTGCACGATGGTCGCCTGGCTGCGCTGCGGGTTCGCCCCGGTGAGAAAGTCGCCAACCAGCTCGATCGGGTTCTGCGTGGCCGAGAGGCCGATACGCTGAGGAGGCGAGCTGCGGCCGGTGAGGAATGCTCCGGGCGCGAGTTGGTTCTCGCCGCACACAAGCGCATCGAGCCGTTCCAGCGTAAGGGCAAGGTGAGCGCCGCGCTTGTCGTCCGCGATGGCGTGAATCTCATCGACGATGACGGTTTGCACCTGACGGAGATGCTCGCGGGAACGGGCCGCGGTGAGCAGCAGGTAGAGCGATTCGGGCGTGGTGACCAGGATGTGAGGCGGATTGCGCAGCATGCGCGCGCGCTCCGCGGGCAGCGTGTCGCCGGTACGGACGGCAGTGCGAATCTGGGGACACAGGTACCCGCGGGCAAGGGCAAGCTGCTGGATCTCGTGCAGCGGCTGCTCAAGGTTCTTTTGAATGTCGTTCGACAGAGCTTTGAGGGGGGAGACATAGATGATCTGCGTGACGGACGCCAGCGCACCGTCGAGGGCCAGCCGCAGCAGTCGATCAATGGCGACGAGGAACGCAGCCATGGTTTTGCCTGAGCCGGTCGGGGCGGAGATAAGGGTGGTCTCGCCGCGCAGGATCGCGGGCCAGCCTTCCGTCTGCGGCTCGGTGGCAGAACCGAATCGTCCGAGGAACCATTCGGCGACAATGGGGTGTGCCCAACCAAGGTCGATGCAGGAGTCGAGTTCGACCGGGGAAGCGGCTGCCATCCGGCTATTCTAGCCTAGCTTGTTCGGCGTTTCTTCGCTTTGTGCGCGACCCTCGGATGTTGTTGAGCCGCCATGGCGTGCTTCAAGCGCCGGGCGCGCCGACATCCTTGCCTGTACCGATGTCGGCTCCTGAGGCTGCGGGATTTTCCGCATCGAGGAATGTTTCGATTGCACTGTCCAGCTTTCCCTGGGCGCCGAGGATGAAATCGATCGCGTCGCGGCCGGCGCCTTGGCCTCCCGGATGGTGCGTGATGTAGTGGGCGGCCTCCTTGGCCTGAGGCCGAGCGTTGGCAGTAGCGATCGAGAGTCCGCAGGCTCGCATGACTGGCAGGTCGACCACATCGTCGCCAACATAGGCAAGTTCCTCGAGCGAGATGCCGGCGCGGCGCAGAATATCTTTGACCGCTTCCATCTTGTAGGACTGGCCCTGGTACACGAACTCGAGCTTGAGATCGCGAGCTCGAATGGAAACGGTTGCCGACTCGCGCTTGGTGATGATGCCGACGCGCAACCCACCCAGGCGCGCCAAGGTGATGCCGAGCCCATCATGGGCGGTGAATCCCTTGAATTCAAGGCCGTACTCTTTGCCATCTGCGGTGGACTGAGGCAGGAAATAGAGCTGGCCGTCGGTCAGGACCCCGTCAACGTCGAAGATGAGGACCTTGATGCGGCGCGCGCGGTCTTCCGCGGAGAGTGTCATGGCTTAATGATACTTGTGGCGGTGCCAAATAAGATGCGGGCCCGGATTGCCCGGGCCCGCGTTGAATTCGGAATCAGCGCCAGCGTCCCTCGATCCACACCCAGCCTCCGCGTCGGTGCGCCCAGTGGCCGGCAACCCAACGCGCTCTGGGCCGCGGGGGCTCAGCGTAATGTCCGGGCACCCATACGTAGGCGCGTCCGTCCCAGCGATGGAATCCAGGAACCCAGACCCAGCCGGGGTGCATGCGCGGCGGGGCGGGGACAACTTCTACCGGCCGCGGCGGAGGCGGTCCGATGCGAACCACAATCTGAGCTTGTGCTGCGGAGCAGGTGAGTAGAGTTGCGAATGCTGCAGTAAGAAGATGCTTCTTCATATCGATCGTCTCCTTTGATCCTTACGCCAGTAATGGACTCAGGTTTCTGAATGAAGTTGCGGAGAGAGGAACGAATTTAGTGCAGGCTCAGCAGCGGATTCGTGAGCGCGGGCGCAGGAATGTTTTCCCGAACAGGACGGTGATAGGCCGAGGAATACGGGTAGAGCTCCGGCACTGAGACCAGATTCGCGCGAACCGGAATGTGGTGCAGATACGTCCGGACCAACTCGAGGTCGTGGATGTTTGCAACCGAGTAGGCGGTGAAGCTGTGCTCCCAGATGGACTGCTCGGAATCCATCCGATAGGCGAAGCCGTTTTTGATCAGTTCCACTGCGTGGGCGAGAGCGATGGACTGCGGGGTGAGCAACAGGTGAAGCTGAGACGGCATGACAACATAGGCGTGCAACTTGTAATGGCCCAGCTTTCGGTAGTGCAGCAGCGCCTCCACCATCAGATCTGCGACCCGGCCAGTCTCAAAGAGCGGCCGACGATCACGAGTAGCGGCTGTGACAAAAGACATGCCGGAATGAGGTGCGCGAGCGTTCTTCGCCATGGACCCGATGCTATGACCCCACTAAATTGACCGTGAATCCCACAAACAGGGGTAACCATGCCAGGCCGAAGGTAATACCGCTTTAGTGTTAACCAACTCAGCAGCCTTTTGCGGCGTCCTATCTGATCTGGCACAAGGAGATAGCGAGGAACTGAATGCAGCGAAAGTTACTGCCGGGGAAGCCCAATCCCCTGGGCGCCCATGCGACCGCGAAAGGGGCTAATTTCGCCGTCTATTCGGAAACGGCGACGGCGATCTTCGTCTGCCTCTTCGATGATGCGGGCAAGCAGGTGGACTGCGTGGAGCTGCACGAACGAACGGCGTTTGTGTGGCACGGCTTCATTCTGGGCGTAAAGCCGGGACAACTCTACGGATTTCGCGCAGACGGACCCTGGAACCCCCACGACGGGCAGCGCTTCAACAAAAACAAGCTGCTGGTCGATCCGTATGCGGAAGCGGTTTCGGGCCAGGTGAACTGGAAGCAGCCGATCTTTCCCTATGACGTCGCAAGCGGCGATGACACCAAATTCTGCGACAAGGATGATGCGGATGCGGTTCCGAAGAGCATCATCATCCGCCATGAGTTTGATTGGGAAAATGACTGCTCGCCACAGACGCCACTCTCCGATTCTGTGATCTACGAGATGCACGTGAAGGGCTTCTCGATGAGAAATCCAGATGTGCCGGAGAAGCTTCGAGGCACCTATGCGGGACTCGGCCATCCGGCGAGTATCGATTACCTGAAGCAACTTGGCATTACCGCCGTAGAGCTGCTGCCAATCCACGAAATGACGGATGATGGGTTTCTGCTCGACCGAGGTTTGCGAAATTACTGGGGCTACAACACGCTGAACTACTTCTCGCCTGCGGGACGATATTCCTCAACCGGTGATCGCGGCGGTCAGGTGCGAGAATTCAAGCAGATGGTGAAGGATCTGCACAAGGCAGGAATCGAGGTGATCCTCGATGTGGTCTACAACCATACCTGCGAGGGCAATCGCATGGGACCCATGCTCAGCTTCAAAGGCATCGACAACAGCACCTATTATCGGCAGGTTCCGGACAGCCCGCGCTACTACATGGATTACACCGGTACAGGCAACACCCTGAACGTCCGGCATCCGCAGGTGCTCAAGCTGATCATGGACAGCCTGCGGTACTGGGTCACCATCTATCACGTGGATGGCTTCCGCTTCGACCTTGCTGCAACGCTTGCCCGTGAATTGCATGAAGTTGACAAGCTGGGCGGCTTCTTCGACACGATCCACCAAGATCCAACGCTGCAGGAGGTGAAGCTGATCGCCGAACCATGGGATGTCGGCGATGGGGGCTATCAGGTCGGCAACTTCCCTGTCATGTGGGCAGAATGGAATGGTAAATACCGCGACACGGTCCGCCGGTTCTGGAAAGGCGATGCAGGAGTTCTTTCGGACTTCGCGTACCGGCTTACGGGTTCGAGCGACCTTTACCAGCACGACGGCCGCAAGCCCTACGCGAGCATTAACTTCGTGACCGCTCACGACGGCTTCACGCTTTGCGACCTGGTGAGCTACAACCACAAACACAATGAGGCGAATGGCGACAACAACGAGGATGGCGAAAGCCATAACAACTCGTGGAACATGGGTGCAGAGGGTCCTACCGACGACCCGGAGATCAATCTTATCCGGGAGCGACAGATCCGCAATTTTCTGGCCACGCTGCTGCTGAGCCAGGGTGTGCCGATGATCTGCGGAGGGGACGAGTTTTCGCGCTCGCAGCGAGGAAACAACAACTGCTACTGCCAGGACAACGAACTTACCTGGTACGACTGGCAGCTTGACCCTTCGCGAAGGCGGTTGATGGAGTTTACGCGCAAACTAGTGAAGCTGCGGCTCACGCATCCCAATCTCCATCGCAGGAAATTCTTTCAGGACCGTACGATTCGGAATTCAGTAGTGCGGGACATCGCCTGGTATGGAGCGGATGCCCGTGAGATGCCGGAAGAGGCATGGGGCGCGGAATGGACACGCTCGCTCGGCCTCATGCTCAATGGCAAGACCCTGCAGGTGAGCGACGAGAACGGCAATCCGCTTGAAGACGACAGCTTTCTTATCCTTGTGAACGCGTTTCACGAGGGCGTGGAGTTCACACTGCCTCCCGTGCCGAACGGATCTCCGTGGTGCCAGGTGATGGACACGCAAAATATCGAAGATCCATTCAAGAACGTGAAGGTCGGCGAAAAGGTGATCGTCGGACCCCGGTCCATGATGGTCTTCAGCGACAGCAAGGAAGTGATGCGGCTGCTGCACGCACCGGATCAACCGAAGGCTACCGAGCCCGTCAATCCCGGCGCCCCGACATCTGCCAAGCGCGACCAAAAAGCGTGAGCTGATCTCTGCGCGCGCCCTCGCAAATTGCAATCGCTGTACCGGAACTCGGCTGGATCAAGCCCTTTCGTCAAGGGTAAGGATCTGAAGACAGAGCGGCGGCTCCAGCATGCAATCCATTCTAGCGATTGCGGCGACCGCCTGCTCAATCGTTGAGGTGAGGCAGGGCTCCGTGGTGATGACGAAAGGCAACCGATGTTTCGGATGGCCCGGATGTTGAATCAGGGAATCGATATTCACACTCACCTTCGCCAGTGCTGTAGCGATGCGGGCAACGATGCCGGGGCGGTCGTCCACCACAAAACGGAGGTAATAGGGTGCGAGGAACTCGCCGGTCACTTTATGCCGACGCACGGGGAGTTCGACTGCAGTGGAGCGCTGGGCTACGGCAAGG
>JAICMT010000395.1 GCA_025929125.1 Acidobacteriaceae bacterium
GCTGTCAGGATGTTTGACACTCATGATGCGCTCTCCAAGACCGGCGCCAGGGCGAAAACACCGGGCGCGGCCGATTGTGCCGCTGCAGCGTGGGGACGAGCCCGAGCACAGAGCGGCGGAAGCAAAAGGCTATCAAAAAAAAGGAGCGGGAGGGTCGCTGGAAGAAATCAGGATCTGCCGCGATCGTGACGGCCGCGACGGAAGCGCTTCAGGTTGGGAGCCCGATATAGCACAGCAAAATTCTACGCCTGAGTGGCGGTGGTGCGGAAGATTCAATTTTCGGTGGGCATCGGTCAGGCAGCAGATCCATGGCTAATCCGGAGTGGGCATTTCCACATGGTCGATGACGAGTGTGTCGACAGGACCTTTGCTGGAGACGAGCTTGAGGCCAAGCTGCTCTTCGACAGCGGTAAAGATGGATATGACGTCCACATCGCCTTGCTGGGCTGCGATATCGTCGGACCATTTCAGGGTGATGTCTGCGTGGCCATCCAAGCCGGTCTTGTCGATCACCTTGCGGCCTGCCGGGTCGGAGAGCGCGTCAGCGAGGTCGGGCATACGGGCATCCTTGGCGGTGAGTACGGTCTTTGTGCCCTCGCCACTGATGTTCCAGCCATTGCCGGTGATCGTGTCCTGAGAGAGCTTGAGCTTGGGGCCACCTTTGGCGACGACGAGGTCGTAGACGGGTTTGATTCGGGGCTCAAGATGTGCCTTCAGATGGAAGCGGCTCTGCAGTAAAAGAATGACCATCGCCTGCATGTCGCTGTCGTTGTGGAGCCCTGATGATCCGGAGCCGGAGGGGAGGATCTTGGCGGTGATGTCAAAGTGGGCGTCGTTCACAGGACCTGTGAGGCCGGCGATCTGATCTTGCTTCACGTCATAGGCGAACTCTATGACCCAGAAGAGCGGCATGTTCTTGACGGTGAAGACACCATGGTCGTCGATGTTGATACCACCCTCGTCGTCGCCCGAGACGTTCGGTTTGATCGACACGACGTCATATGGCCTAAGTGTTTTCGAGAGCTCGATATTTGCGGCGGGACCTTTGTGCGCGAGCTGTGCCGAGCCTGGCACGCAGAGTGTGAGGACGAGGATCGACGTGAAGACTGCAGTTCCCCGAACAGAAACTCGGATTGGCATGTACTCACCTCGCTTCGCCGCGCTGCGCCGAAGTATATACGCGAGCGAGAAAAATGATGGAGCAGTGTGCGATGATGCGAACGCTGACGAATTTGCTTCCAAGGAGTCGACGAATGAACTACCTCAAACTGGCGGTTGTCACGCTGCTTTGGTCGGGAATAGCACTGGCCGCGCAGAGCCCCGCTTCTTCCCGGAATGGGCAAGCGAAATCGCATGGGCCGCTGCAGGTTTACTTCATCGATGTGGAGGGCGGGCAGGCCACCTTATTTGTCGGTGCCGATGGCGAGAGCCTGCTGGTTGATACAGGCAATCCGGGAACCCGCGATGCTGAACGCATCACCGCGGTTTGCAAGCAAGCGGGCGTGACCAAGATCGACAACGTAGTGATAACGCACTACCACGCAGACCACGTTGGAGGTATGCCGGCGCTGGTGGCAGCGATCCCGATTGGCAGGTTCATCGATCATGGTGTGAACCGCGAGAGTGAGGCAGACTTCGGCGGCGCTTACACGGTGAAGTCCTGGAATGCCTATCAGAAGGCGCTGGAAGGCAGCCATACGGAGCACCTGGTGGTGAAGCCGGGCGACATTCTGCCGATTAAGGCCTTCCGCGCGGAGGTGGTGAGCGCCGACGGTCAGCTGATCCAGAATCCGCTGCCCGGTGCTGGCGAGAAGAATGCGGCCTGCGACAGCTCGCCCCTGAAAGACATAGAGAACAACGAGAACGACAGGTCCGTCGGGATGGTGATCACGTTTGGCAAGCTGCGCATTCTGGATCTGGGAGATCTGACCTGGGGCGAGGAGCGGCGGCTGATGTGTCCGGTCGACAAGCTGGGCAAGGTGGATATCTACCTTGCGTCCCACCATGGGCTGGACCGAAGCGGCAGCCCGGCGCTGGTGAAGGCGATTGCGCCGCGGGTGGTGGTTATTGAGAATTCGGCGCGGAAGGGGGCAGTTCCCACAACCTTTGAGACGGTTGAGGGTTCATCCAGACTGAAAGATTTGTGGCAGTTACACGTTGCCGAGGGAAACGATGCGAAGCACAATACGGCAGAATCACGGATCGCGAACCTCACGGGCCCGGACACCGGCAATCCACTGAAGTTAACGGCCCGGGAGGACGGCACTTTTTCAGTCACAAACACGCGGACCCAGGAAACCGTCGAGTACTCCGCTCAGTAGGTTAGCGGCCGGTCCGAGAGGAACGCTGGAACTGGTACCAAACGGAAACCGGCATCTAACTTGCTGACAGGGAATACGGAGAAACCAATCATGACGAACCGGGCGGCCCAATACAAAATGAAGGCTTTAGGCGCATCAGACGTTGGCCGCTGGGGTATGCGAACCAGGGCGGTCGCAGGGCTTGGCCTGGCGTTGCTGTGGGGCGGCATTGGGTGCCACCGGTCGGTGCAGGCCCAGGACAGCGCATTCAGCTATCAGCGAGATGCAGACGCGCAGCAGAACCAGCCCGGCAATGGCAACCTCGCTCCGGTTGACGGCCAGTATCCCGCGCAGAACGAGGCGCAGCAGCAGGCGGCGCAATATCAGCAGGGCGGTAACCAAGGGGCTCCAATCGAGCGGCGGTAC
>JAICMT010000407.1 GCA_025929125.1 Acidobacteriaceae bacterium
CCGAGCATGTGCAGGTAAACCGAACGGATGTTCACGTCGCCGGAGGACTTCCAGAGCAGGGTGGCGATGGCACCGTTCATCAGCACACCGGCGGCGGCCACGTACATCATCATTCGCGGGTGGACCTGCACCGGCGAATAAAGCCGATGGACAGCGGAGATGGCGATCCAGGCGGCGAGCACAATCAGTGTAACCGCGTTGACAAAGGCGGTGAGCACGCCAGCCCGCTGGTAGCCGAAGGTCTTCTCGTCGGTCGCGGGACGGCGCTGAAAGTAAACGGCGACGAAAGAGAGCCCGATCGCCAGCATGTCGGAGACATTGTGTCCGGCTTCGGAGATCAACGCGAGCGAGTGGGCGCGCAATCCGAAGAAGAAGGTGGCGAGAACGTAGAGGAAGGTGGCGGTGAGAGATATGATGAGCACGCGCTGCATCTTCCCGGAAGATGTGGCCACCATATGCATCCTGTTCAGTGTAGACCAGCGCGAGGGCCGCGGACGATATACTAAATAAAGCCCATGAAATCGCGCGCAACCCCTTTCCAAACCGTTCCCGACACTCGAAAACAAATTCCTCTCGAAGCCCATCCGTTCGATCTCGGCGAGTCGCGCCGGGTGCGCTCGACGACGGTGGTCTGCGTTCGCCGGGGCGACTCGGTGGTGATGGCGGCAGACGGGCAGGTGACGCTGGGGGCGGCGGTGATGAAGCACTCGGCGAAGAAGATTCGCAGGCTGTATCAGGACAAGGTGCTGGCGGGCTTTGCCGGATCGACCGCAGATGCGTTCTCGCTGTTCGGGCGCTTTGAAGGGAAGCTGGAGCAGTACGCGGGCAACCTGGGCCGCGCGGCGGTGGAACTGGCGAAGGAATGGCGCACTGACCGCATGCTGCGCCACCTGGAAGCGCTGCTGATTGTCTGCGACGTCAACGCGACATTTGTGCTCAGTGGCAATGGAGATGTGATTGAGCCGGAAGAGGGAATTATCGCCATCGGTTCGGGCGGGAGCTACGCGCTGGCTGCAGCCAGGGCTTTGATGGAGAACACGGACCTGAGCGCGCGCGAAATCGCGGAGAAGGGGCTGAGAATCGCCGGACAAATCTGCATTTATACCAATGACCAATTCACTATTGAAGAGTTAAAGAAGTAGGGATTCGGGGTGGGCTCGTCCCGAATCTGCAGGGGTCGGTTCGGAAACCAAACAGGAGATTCTGCTGGGTTGAGCGGAGTCTGCAGGGCGCTCTTTCTACCAAGGCAAGAGTCAGCAAAGGATTAGCAGTATGGCAATTTATTTACCGGGAACGGCGGAAGACCAGGCGCTGGCGCTGGACGATATGACGCCGCGCGAGATTGTGGCGGAGCTGGACAAGTATGTGGTCGGGCAGGGTGCCGCCAAGCGGGCAGTCGCCATTGCGTTGCGCAACCGCATGCGCCGGCAGAAGCTGGCGCCGGAACTGGCCGACGACATCATGCCGAAGAACATCATCATGATCGGTCCGACCGGCGTGGGCAAGACGGAGATCGCGCGACGCCTGGCAAAGCTGACCAACTCGCCGTTCCTGAAGGTGGAGGCGTCGAAGTTCACTGAAGTGGGATATGTGGGCCGCGACGTGGAATCCATTGTGCGCGATCTGGTGGAGATCGCCATCGACATGGTGCGCGAGGAGAAGATGGAGGACGTGGAGGACAAGGCCGAGCTGAATGCCGAGGACCGGCTGCTCGACCTGCTGCTTCCACCACCGACACATGCGGCGCAGCCCAAGTCGTCGTCCAATGCAGGTCCGGCGGCGGTGATGATGACTCCCAGCGGGCTGCGCGCTATGCAGGTGCTTCACGTGCCGGGAGCGGGCAAGACGATTGACGCCTCCGCCGAGCAGCCAGCGCCGCCCAAGGTGGATGCAGAGGCGCAATCCAACCACGAGCGTAGCCGGGAGAAGCTGCGGCAGCAGTTCCGTGAGGGTAAGCTTGACGACCGTATGGTCGAACTGGACGTGCGCGACCGCAATCAACCCAGCTTCGAGTTCATGCCGGCGCAGGGCCAGGAAGACATGGAGATGAACCTGAAGGACATGCTTCCAGGGCTTTTCGGACAGCGTACGAAGAAGCGCAAGATGAAGGTCTCTGAGGCGTTCGAGTACCTGGTGCAGGAAGAAGAAGGCCGGCTGGTGGATATGGACCAGGTGACCCGCCTGGCGGTGGAACGGGTGGAAGACTCGGGGATCGTCTTCCTGGATGAGATCGACAAGATTGCCGGACGAGAGGGCGGGCACGGCCCCGATGTGTCGCGCGAGGGTGTGCAGCGCGACATTCTGCCGATTGTGGAAGGCACCACCGTGAACACCAAGTACGGCATGGTGTCCACGGACCACATTCTGTTCATCGCGGCGGGCGCTTTCCATGTTTCGAAGCCCAGCGACCTGATCCCCGAGTTGCAGGGGCGGTTCCCGATTCGCGTGGAGCTGAAATCGCTTACGGTCGAGGATTTCATTCGCATCCTGACGGAGCCGAAATCGTCACTGGTGAAGCAGTCCACGGCGCTGCTGGAGACGGAAGGGCTGAAGCTGGAGTTCACACCGGAGGCGCTGGCGGAGATGGCTCAGTTCGCTTTCCGGGTGAACGAGACGAC
>JAICMT010000342.1 GCA_025929125.1 Acidobacteriaceae bacterium
CGGTGGGAGCTAGAGGCCGAGTTTCTTGACCTCGTCGTTGTAGTACTTGCGGTAGAGGATGTCCCACTCCTGCGAGCCTTCGAGGATGATCTTGCGCTGCGAGGCGATCTTCTGGCGCGCGGCGGCGTCGATGCGGGTCTCCTCGGTGAGGAGCTTTTCGAGGGCGCGGCGGGCCTCCTGACGGATGGTGTTGCGGTCCTCCAGGAAGTCGCACTCGGGGATCTCGGCGAGGGTGTCGGCGATGGTGTGGGCGAGCTTGTTGACCTTGTCACGGGAGACTCTCACAGCACCGCCTTGTACTGGGTGACCAGCCGTTGCTTCACCTTTTTGAACATCTCCGGGTAGCTGGCACCGGTTCGGCGCATGTCGTCCTGGAGAGCCTCCAGGATGACGCGAACCTCTTCATTAATACGATCTTCGAGCGATAGCTCATCCAGCAGGGCCTGGGTGACGCGCTCGTTCAAAATGGCGGGTTTTTGCGTCTGGATCATCTTGGCTTCGGTCAGATGTTTTACGGTCTGACGCGCCAGATATCCGACGTAGTCTTTAGAAAAGATCATTGCTTTGGTTAAAGATACACCAGCATTTGCGGCGGCCCCGAGAGCGAATGCTTTGCGTCGGGAATGCCGGCTCAGGCATCATGATGGCGAGCGAGTTTGGTGTGCGCCAGCAGGCGCAGGGGGAGGTCCGCATGACGAGCAGCGCGGTTTCAGGATGGGTTTCGGCTTCCGTGAGGCGTGCCGGCCTTTTGGCTGCCGTCGCGGGCCTGCTGTTCGCGCCCGCCGTGGCGGCGGCCCGGGCTCAGGCGAAGACGGCTCCGATGCCGTTTGTGCCGAAGCATATCTACTCCGAGACGGCGAACCCGAAGGCGGATATTGCCGCGGCCCTGGCGAAAGCGAAGCGGGAACACAAGCGCGTGCTGCTGGACTTTGGCGGCGACTGGTGCGGGGACTGCCAGGTGCTGGACATCTATTTTCACCATCCGGTGAATCAGGCTTTGCTGGCCAAGCACTATGTCGTGGTGCATGTGTGGATTGGGCAGATGGACCGGAACATTGATATTGCAGCGAAGTACGGGGTGCCGATCAGCAAGGGCGTGCCCGCGCTTGCGGTGCTGACCGCCGAGGGCAAGGTGGTTTACGCGCAGGGAACCGGCCAGTTTGCCGATATGCGCCACATGGAGTCCAAGTCGGTTACGGAATTCCTGAACAAGTGGAAGGCCTGACCAGTTCGGGGCGTGATGCCGGAGCCGCCGCTGCGGCAGAGCCGGTGCTGCGCAGGAGAACTTGGCGGGAGCAGTTGCTGCGCGTGTACCGGATCTACTCGCGCGCGGTGCACGGCACGTTCTTCCAGGTGCTGGAGCACGACTGCCTGAATGTTGCGCAATCGACTGCCTACTCCGCGATTGTGGCGCTGTTTCCGGCGCTGATTGTGGCTGCGGCAACGGTCAACCTGTTGCCGGACACCGCGCCATTACGGACGCAGGTGGCGGCGTTCTTTGACCGGGTGCTGCCGCCGGGGGTGAGTCCGCTGTTTGAGTCGGCTTTCGGAAGCGCACCGCACCGGCATTCGGTGCAGGCGATGTTGAGTGCACTGGTGGTGAGTTTTCTGGGCGCATCGAATGTGATCTCGACGCTGATGGAGGGTTTGAGAAGGGCGCAGCAGAGACCGCGGGGCTCGTGGAACTTCTGGCAGCGGAGGCTGCGGTCGTTCAAGCTGGTGCCGCTGGCGCTTGCGCCGCTTGCCCTGGCAAGCCTGCTGGTGATGTTTGGTCACGCGGCGACGAGCTGGTTTGTGTCGAACCTGAACCCGACGGGGCAGTCGATCTTCTTCGATGTGGGATTGATTGTGCGTTGGACGATTGCGCTGGGGGCGTTTATCGGGGTTACGGCGCTGCTCTACCATGCGGGCGTTCCCGAGGAACCGCCGGTGAGCCCTCTCGCCCGGCCCGCGGGCGTTCGCCAGAAGCTGGATGAGCATGTGTTTTCACACGTGCCGCTGCTGCGCGCCACGCTTCCGGGAGCGACGGTGGCGACGGTGATGTGGTTCGTGACGACGCTGTTGTTTGGCTGGTACGTGACGCGGTTCGCCAATTATTCCGAGGTGTACGGCTCGCTGGGGGCTGGTATCGCGCTGCTGTTCTGGCTGTACATCATCTCGCTCAGCGTGCTGTGCGGCGCGGAGTTTAATGCGCAACTGGATGAGCAGCGGGAGAATGAATTGACCAAGGAGCTGGTGAGGCAGCGCAAGCTGGAACTGGAGCAGGCGGCGGCCGCGGTTTCGGCGGCGGATGGAGCTTCCAGTATTTGATTTGCCTGCTATTTGCCTGCGGAGGCGCGAAGCCAAGGGCCTCGACGCCCGCACAGGTTGGGCGACGCAGGTAGAATGAGACCGACAATCAAACTCGCCGGCCAGGACGCCCGTTGGTTTAAGAGCGCGTCGGCCAGCACAAGGGATTCGAAAACTCCTAGATGAACACTTCCGCACGTCCAGACGCAGTGAGCGCCTCGCAGCCGATTGGCCTGAAGCACAGCCGACGCGCCAAGATTGTTGCCACCCTGGGGCCCGCCAGTAGCACCCCTGAGGTATTCCGCCAACTTGTGCGGGCCGGAGCCGATGTTGCCCGGCTGAACTTTTCCCATGGAAGCCATTCCCAAAAAGCCGAGCTGATCGCCATGGTGCGCAAGGTGTCGCAGGAGGAGCGCAAGCCCATTTGCATTCTTGCCGACCTGCAGGGTCCAAAGATTCGCACCGGCAAGCTGAAGGACCACAAGCCGGTGCAGCTGATTGCAGGCGAGCACCTGACGATTACGCCGCGGGAGATTCTGGGGACGGCGTCAGTGGTGGGAACCACGTTCAAGACACTGGCGGAGAACCTGGATCGCGGATCGCGCATTCTGCTCTCGGACGGACTGATTGAGCTGCGCGTGGATCGCATCGATGGGACCAACGTGGTCTGCGAGATCATCAACGGCGGCATGCTGGGTGAGAACAAAGGCATTAACCTGCCGGGCATTCCGGTGAAGGTGCCCTCGCTAACGGACAAGGATGAGGAAGAC
>JAICMT010000273.1 GCA_025929125.1 Acidobacteriaceae bacterium
GGCATTCACTTCAACCACCTCTGGCTGATTGGCAGGGCCTTCGATTCGCTTCCCGGGTGGATGGTGAATGGTTTGGGCGTGAACTTCTACTTCGGCGGTACCTCCTTGCTGATCGTGGTCGGCGTGGCCATGGACACCGTACAGCAGATCGAGTCGCAGCTCATCATGCGCCACTACGAAGGCTTCTCGCCTAAGAGCGGCCGAATCCGCGGGCGCCGAAGCTGGTAGGAAAGAATTGCTAGGCAACGCTACCTTGAACTCCGATACCGCATCGCACTCCACGGCCCCGGCGGACGCAAGTTTTCTGCCCGGGCCGGTTCTCCTTCTGGGCGCTCCGGGAGTGGGTAAGGGCACCCAGGCACAGCTTCTGGTATCGCGATACGGTATTCCGCAGATCTCTACCGGCGACCTGCTGCGTGCCAACATCGCTCGAGGCACTGAGATTGGCCTTAAGGCCAAGGAGATCATCAGCTCCGGTCGGCTGGTGGATGACGCGCTGGTCAATGCTATGGTCCTTACCCGGCTTCAGGAGCCGGACACCGCCAGAGGCTACATTCTGGACGGCTATCCGCGAACGCTCGATCAGGCCATGTTCCTCGACCGGACCCTCGCGGAACTCAGCCTTCCCCCGGCGCTTCCCGTCGTGGCTGTCAACATTATCGTGGCTTACGAGGAGCTGCTCCGCCGCATTACCGGCCGGCGAATCTGCCCTTCCTGCAAGAGCATCTACAACATCTATACGAATGCTCCACGGCTGGACGCCCTCTGCGACCTGGAGAGCGCCGCGCTGATTCAGCGCCCGGATGACACGGAAGAGGTCTTCCGCGAGCGCATGAAGACGTTCGAGCAGCAGACCGCGCCCGTTATCCATCACTATCGCGGGCTGGGACGGTTTGAAGAGGTCAACGGCGACCAGCCGGTTGAGGCCGTTCTCGCTGCAATCGAGTCCACGCTCCTCAAGCTGCGCGCAGCAGGAAGGTAGTCACCGCCACCATGGCGATTCTGATCAAGACCGACGCCGAGATCCAGAAGATGCGCCGCTCCGGAGAGGCCCTCCGCGAGGTGCATGAGGCTGTGCGGCCGCTGGTCGTCGCCGGCGCCAGCACTATGGACCTGGAGAATGCCGCCGCTGCCAAAATGGAGGCGCTCAAGGCGGAGTCTGCGTTCAAGGGATATCACGGCTATCCCGCGGTCCTTTGCACCTCGGTCAACAGCGAGGTGGTTCACGGCATTCCGTCAGCCACGCGAGTGCTTCAGGACGGAGACATTATCTCCATTGACTGCGGCGTGATTGTGGACGGCTTCTACTCGGACTGTGCCGTGACCTATGCGGTCGGATCGCCTTCGCCCACCGCCCGCAAGCTGCTCGACGTCACCCAGGCATCGCTGGAGGCGGCGATCCAGCAGGCCGTTCCAGGAGGCCGGCTGTTCGATATTTCCGCCACCGTACAGGAAATGTGCGAGGCCGAGGGCTTCGGGGTCGTCCGCGAGTTCGTCGGGCATGGCATTGGACGATCCATGCACGAGGACCCGCAACTCCCCAACTTTGGCGTACGAGGCAGGGGGCCAAGGCTCAAGCCCGGAATGGTTCTAGCTATTGAGCCGATGATCAACGCCGGGGCGCCCGAGGTAAAGGTGCTGCCGGACGGTTGGACCACTATTACCCAGGACGGCAGCCTCAGCGCCCATTTCGAGCACACCGTGGCGATCACCCGGGACGGCCCACTGGTACTGACCCGATAGGCAATTTGCAGGGATGGGAGCTGTGGGCGGCCAGTCCACATACGCAATTCACAAGTGGAATCCTGCCCGCATTTCAAGGTATACTCAGAGATGCTGCGTGTACCACGGCAGCACCAGGGTTTGGACGCAATCTAACGTCCACGCCCGCACAAGGAGAGCGATTGTCGAAGGAAGATGCAATTGAAGTGATGGCGACGGTCGTCGAGACGCTGCCCAATGCGCTGTTCAAGGTTGAGCTTGAGAATAAGCACCAGGCCTTGGCGCACGTCTCAGGACGTATGCGCAAGAACTTCATCCGCATTCTCCCCGGCGATCGGGTTGCGATTGAGCTCAGTCCGTATGACCTCAGCCGCGGCCGCATTGTCTACCGCTACAAGTAGACGGAAGAACAGCTTCTAGCTGCTAGCGTTTGCTACTGGCTTTTTCGCTGACATACCCCGAGGGTTCCGCTCCGCCGGTTTTGTCTCTGGCTCAAATGCTAGAGACCGCGAACTGGCGGGTGCATCAGGAGTGTTATGAAGGTTCGTGCGTCTGTAAAGAAGATTTGCGATAAGTGCAAAGTGATCCACCGCCGCGGCGTTGTCCGCGTTATCTGCGAAAACGCCAAGCACAAACAGCGCCAGGGCTGATTCAGGCCTGCCGCTTCGCCCCGTTGTACCCGGCCCCGTCAGGCGAGTTAGCCGAAGTCAAGGCTTGCGATGAACCTGGCGGACTTGCCGCCCACGAATTCACCCCTGTTTCCGCGGCCATAAGCGCTGCGAAGCTCCAACGAAAAGGAACCTCATGGCTCGTATTGCTGGAGTCGACGTACCGAATAACAAACAGGTACGCGTCGGACTCACCTACATCTTCGGCATTGGCGACTCACGCGCGGCCAAGATCCTCACCGAGGCCAATGTTGACCCGTTCGCGAAGGTCGGCACGCTCGACGAGGACGCGCTTAATCGCATCCGCCACGTCATTGAAACCCAGGGCCAGATTGAAGGCGACCTCCGCAAGGACGTCTCATTGAATATCAAGCGCCTCATTGAGATTCAGTCCTACCGTGGCCTCCGCCACCGCCGTTCGCTGCCGGTTCGCGGCCAGCGCACCCACACCAACGCACGCACCCGCAAAGGCCCGCGCAAGGGAACGGTTGCAGGCAAGAAGAAAGCGACCAAATAAGCCATGGCGAAGACTCAGAACAAGGCAGCCGGCGCCAAGGCCGGTAAGGGCAAGAAGTTCAAGAAGCGCGAGCGCAAGAATGTTCCATTCGGGCTCGTGTTCATCCAGGCCAGCTTCAACAACACTATCGTCACCATCACCGACCAGCAGGGCAATACGCTCTCCTGGAAGTCGGCTGGCTCACTCGGCTTCCGCGGCTCCCGCAAGGGAACCCCGTTTGCCGCGCAGCAGGCCGCTTCGGGCGCCGCATCTCTGGCCCGCGATCACGGCCTTCGCTCGGTCGACGTCCGCGTTGCCGGTCCAGGCTCGGGCCGCGAGTCGGCGATCCGCGCACTCGCTACCGCCGGCATTGAGGTTCGCTCCATCCGCGACGTCACGCCGATGCCGCACAACGGGTGCCGTCCTCCGAAGCGCCGCCGCGTGTAAGAGCAGCTTCTGGCCCTTAGCTTCAGCAAAAGGGGCAAGAGCAGCCAAAAGGAAACCGGATCGGGACGAAGCGCTTGAGCGTGTAAACCGATCGTCACCTGAAGTAAAGGAGCAATACAAATGGCACGTTACACCGGAGCCGTCTGCCGCCTCTGCCGCCGCGACGGTACTAAACTCTTCCTCAAGGGCGCCAAGTGCTTCACCGATAAGTGCCCCGTTGAAAAGCGCAACTTCCC
>JAICMT010000119.1 GCA_025929125.1 Acidobacteriaceae bacterium
AGTACCGGGTTGACGAAAAAGCCCAGGAGAAGGCGCGAAACCAGCCCGGCTACGATCACGATGGCAAACGGCTTTTGTGTGTCCGACCCAATGCCGGTGGAAAGCGCCGCGGGCAGAAGGCCCAGGCAGGCGACCAGCGCGGTCATCATAATCGGGCGTAGCCGCAGGAGCGATGCCTCGCGGGTTGCGCTGCGAATGTCCATGTTCTCCAGGCGGAGTTTGTTGATGTAGGAAACGAGAATCACGGCTGTTTCCACGGATACACCCATCAGCGCGAGCAGTCCCAGCGCCGACGAGACGCTAAGCGGTGTATGCGTGAGCTTCAGCGCGATCAGCGAGCCGACGGGCCCAGTCAATAATGCACCAAGAGCAATGGTCAGCGGGAATTTGATGTTTCCATACAGGGCGAACAGGATCATGAAAATGAGAAGGACGGCGAGCGGCCCGATCAATTCCATTTGGTGCTCGGCATGAAGTAGTTCGTCATACTCTCCGCCCCAGGTGAGGCGGTAACCGGGAGGCAGGGACTTTCCGATGTCCTGAATCGCCCGCTGGCCTGCTACGACTGCACTCTGCAGGTCGCGTCCTTCGACGCTGTACTGCACGCCGATATACCGTGAATTGTTTTCGCGATAGATGAATGATGCACCACTCGCCTCATGGATGTTTGCGAGCGCACTCAATGGAATTTGCTGGCCTGCCGTCGTGCCAACCAGCAGGTTGCCGATCTGAGTGGCGTTCTCGCGGAATTCGGGCTTCATGCGCACCACCAGATCGAAAAGCTTCTCGCCCTGGATGACCTGGGTTGCCGCCTGGCCGCCAACAGCCGCCTGAACAATCGCCTCAACGTCAGCCACGTTGATGCCGTACCGGGCAATCTTGTCGCGATCGACATCGATGAGGAGGCTTGGCTGGCCAAGTTCGCGGACGACTGTAAGTTCGGCAAAACCAGGTACCTGCGATAGCCTGCGCTTAATCTCGAGTGCTTTAGTTTGAAGAGTATCCAGGTCGGGGCCATAGATCTTCACGGCAAGAGCGCTCTTCAGACCGGTCAACGCCTCGTCGACAGCATCTTCCGCCGGTTGGGTGTAATTGAAGATAACTCCGGGGAACGCCGTAAGCTGCTTCTGAATGTCTTCGGTCAGCTCCGCCTTAGTGTGAATCGATCCCGTCTTCCAGGAGACGTCGTCGTAGGGCTTCAACCCCACATAAAATTCGTCATTGAAGAACCCCGTAGCATCGGTGCCGTCGTCCGGACGCCCCAGCTCAGATCCAACATCGGTGACCATCGGATACTTCATCAGGATGTGGCGAACCTGGGGCGAGAACTTGCTGGCCGTATCGAAGGAGACCGTATAGGGCATAGTGGCGCGAACCCATAGCGCGCCCTCATCCAGATGTGGCATGAATTCTCCACCAATGAAAGGCACCAGCAGGAGCGTCAGGACGAATATGGCGGTAGCCCAGAACATGGTCGTCTTGGGATGGTCAAGACACCACTCGAGCAGCACGGCATACCTATCGCGAACCCACTCAAAAGGCTTGTTTACGCGCTCGCGAACTCCCTTTTTGAACCAGTACGAGCACAACACAGGGACGAGAGTGAGGGTAAAGATCAGGGCACCTACCAGTGCGATCGCCACGGTGTCGGCCATCGGCTTGAATAGTTTTCCTGAGGGCCCGCTCAACGCGTAGATGGGAAGATAGCCCGCAATAATGACGGCGACGGAGTAGAAGATTGGACGATCGACGTCCTTGGCTGCATGCAGGATGACTTCGTGGAGGTCATACTCCTGGCCTTCGCGCTCACCCAGTTCGCGGAAGATGTTCTCTGCCATGACCAGCGTTCCATCGATAAGAATTCCGAAATCGATGGCGCCGATCGAGAGCAGGTTTGCCGGTATGCCCTCCGCATGCAGAAAGATGAAAGAAAAGAGCAGGGACAGAGGGATGGTGAGCGCCACGATCACTGCAGCTCGAATGCTGACCAGGAAAGCCATAAGGACCAGCAGGACCAGGGCCATGCCCAGCAGCATATTGTGTTCGACAGTGGCAATGGTCAGTTGAACCAGATCGCTGCGGTCGTAGAACGGGAGCACTTTTATGTCGGGCGGCAAGACGTGTTCGTTCAGATCGCGGGTCTTTTCCTCAACTCCCACTAGCACGTTCTGCGTCTGCTCGCCGCGCCGCATCATGATGACGCCCTCGACGGCATCATCCGTTTTGTTGAACCCGAATTGGCCTAGGCGCGGAGCGTTCCCAATGACCACCTCTCCGACATCTTTAATGAGTATCGGGGTGCCATTTTGCGAACCCACTACGATGTTGCCAATATCAGAGGTGTCACGAACCAGGCCGAGTCCCCGGACATAATAGGACTGGTCGCCCTGCGTGTAAAACCCGCCTCCAGCATTGGAATTATTGACCGACAGCTGCTGAATTACGGTGGGAACAGTCAGGTGATAGGCGTACAATTTCGCCGGATCGAGCAGCACTTGATACTCCATGACCGTGCCGCCAAAGCCTGAGTCGTCGGCGACTCCGCTGACCTGCTTGTATTGACGTGCGACCACCCAGTCTTCGTAGGTCTTAAGTTCCTGCGGAGTGCGGTCAGGACTCTTCAAAACATATCGATAAACCAGCCCCGAAGGGCTCGTCAAAGGAGACAGTGTCGGAGTGACCCCCTCCGGGTAGGTCACCCCGCTGAGCCGCTGAAAGACCACCTCGCGCGCAAAATAGTCGTCAGTGCCGTCGTTGAACGTCATGACGACGTCCGAGAGGCCGTAGAGAGAGATCGAGCGCATCACGGTCAATTGGGGAACGCCATTCATCTCCACTTCGGTGGGGACCGTAACCAGGCGTTCCACCTCTTCAGCGGCGTGGCCCGGCCACTGTGTAATTACTTCCACCATCGGCGGAGCCAGATCCGGGTAGGCATCCACGGGCATATGCGAAAACGAGATCGCTCCGGCGACGCAAATAATTGCCACCATGAGCAGGATCAACACGCGCTGTCGCAAAGCAAACTGAACGATGCGATGAATCATTCGGAAACCGCCTTCTCAGTGTTGCAGCGAATTGGCAAACTGAAGAAACAAGCTGCCGTCGCCGACAACCCTGTCTCCGACGGAAATGCCCTTGGTGATCTGCGTTCGGCCATTCTGACTTTCGCCCAGTTCCACATCACGCCGGCCAAATTGGTTTTGTCCGGTGGCAACGTAGACAAACGGCTGGTTATTGTCGTCGCGCAATACGGATGAGTTGGGGACCGCAACGACGTTGGAAAGTACTCCCGCAGTCACCGTCACGGTGCAATACATATCTTTCTTCAGCTTCTCGCCCGGATTGTCGACCAGAATGCGCGCCTGCAGGGTCCTGGTATTTGGATCGAGCGCCGGAGAGACATAGGAAATTCGGCCATGAAATTTGCCGGGGTACGCGTCTGTTTCCACCACGACATTGTCCCCGTCGCGGACATACGCAAGGTCCGTCTGATACACGTTGGCAAGTACCCATACGGTGCTCAAATCGGTAATCGTAAAGGCCTGGGTTTGGCCGGCCTGCACCACCTGGCCTGGCTGGACGAGACGCTCGACGACCTCACCGCTGATGGGAGCAAGCACCGGGATGAGCGCGGACGACGGGGCCTTCGCAAGGTCCTGAGGATTCTTGATTCCGAGAATTTTCATGCCCTGTTCCGCCGCATTCAGATCCGCCCGGGCCTGGGTTCGGTCCGATTCAGCCTGCTCCAGATCGCGTTCCGCGATGGCATGGTGTTGATAGAGATCCTGCGCGCGGCTGTAGTTCTTCTCCGCCAAACGTGAGGCATCGGCCGCCTTCAAGTAAGCGTCTAGAAGTTGTGAGTAATCGGGGCTGCTCACGTCGAGCATGGGTTCGCCTGCCTTGACGTGCTGCCCCGGCACTACCAGTATCCTGCTGACCGGTCCGCCAACCTGAGTGATCACCGGCGTGGTGTTGAACGCGTTGTACGCAACAGTGCCCGTAAGCCGAAGTGTGTGGTTCAACGTCGTTGGCTCAATCGTGACGACCTGTACATGCTGCATTTGGTCCTGTGGAATATTGAAGAGTTCCGGGGTCGCGGACTTGGCGGCATTGGCGGAGAAGGAGGTCATCTGGCTCGCCTGCTCCTTGGAGCGGCAGGCGGTGAGCGCAAGCACGGAAGCGATCACTATCGCACTCTGAATCCGCGGTGCGCGGAAAGTGATGCGTTGCATGTTCATGGCAGGCTCCTGGTTCCTACGGCTTCGCGAAGCTGTTCAAGTGAGAGCAGGTACGATTCGAGCGCCTGGCGATAGCCCAGTTGCGTGGCTCGCTCGGTGCGCTCCGCGTCCAGAAAATCGAGCAGGGTGGCTGCTCCGCGTTTGTATGCATATTCGGTGATATTGAGTGATTGCTGGGCCGTGTCGAGGTACCCCGAGCGGTACAGGCCGACGATCTCGTCATTGGCGCGCAGGCCCTCGAATGCGTCCCTCACATCCGTCAGCACCTGTCCGGTCTGAAACCTCTGCTGCTCCTGCGCTTGCGTAACAGCGAAGCCGGCCCGTGCGATCTCACCCTGGTTTCTGTCGAAGATGGGTAATTGAATTTGCCCGAAGAGTGAAATGTCGTTGGTATAGCCCAGGTGCGTGTAGCTCACTTGCCCTGTGACATCCCGCTTGGCGATAGCTTTCTGCAAGGCAAGCTGGCTATCTGCGGCGTTGATTCCCAGCGTCGCCGCCCGCAGGTCCGGTCTGTTTGCCAACGCCTTCGCCTGAAAATCGTCCAGATTGCCTTTCACCGCCTGATACTCGAACGACCCGGCTACGTCGTAGTCTGGACTTACCGATTCATATCCGAGCAGTTGCCTCAGATCGGACAAGGCTTGCACCCTGGAGAGCCCGGCCGCCGAGACGTCCATCTGAAACTGAAGCAGTTGCAGCTTCATCTTCAGCAAGTCGTCTTCGCCGATGTCGCCCGCTTTATAGCGCGCTTCCGTAATATTCACCGAGTCCTGAAAGCTCTTAAGATCCTGCTTCGCCAATTCCAGGGTTGACTCTGCGAGTTCAACATTGAGAAACAGCGAAGCCACGTTGAAGCTGAGGGTGCGCTCGTTATCCGTCACCTGAGACCGGGTTACGGCAGTGGCATCTTTGGCTGCCTGCAGGCGGTGTTGGCGCTTATGGCCGCGCTCAAACAAATAGCTGAGGCCAAGATCGAACTGTGCCGTATTGTCGAGGTAATCGGAGTTGAACTGCTCGGGTTGAAAGATCGGCAGGAACTGGGAGTCACCCAGAAGCACCGGGTTCGGGCGTAGGTTGGCTGTGGTCTCCGCCGCCTGGTTTTGCTGAATTACGGTACGCGCGGCCAGCAAATTGTGATTATGTTTAAGCGCCATCTGAATCGCGTCATCCAGCGAAATCTTCACTCCGCCTGATTGATTAGCCAGCGCTTGCGCTGGAGGCGGCGGCGACTGGCTGGGACCAGGCGGCGATTGAGCGTCCGAGCCTTCAAGGAACAGCGCTGAAGCCAGAAATACGGGCAAGCATATACGCAATAAACGCATAGGAATCAGCCTTTTCACGACAGACATACAGTGATGGGATGTGCCGCTGGGGCACGAAGACATGCTGAGGCTATGCGGGAGGCGCTCGCGCCGGGAGGCGTCGAACCGAGCTGGCGATGGAGTCCAAATAGATGGCTTCAGCTACGGTCCCTATGGGCACCGGAACCCACCACGCGTGGACGCCCGCCGCCATGGGCACAATGACCAGATGACATAACGTACACGCCCCGGCGGAGCAGTCGTCGTGATGGTGA
>JAICMT010000285.1 GCA_025929125.1 Acidobacteriaceae bacterium
CAGAACCGGGGCACCGTCGCCTTCGCTGGCTATCAGCGCCAGCTCGGCAATGATTCCAATTACCGCGAGCTGGAAGCGACCACGGACGTCAACTTTTCGCAGAACGACAAGGTGCGTTTCCGCTTTATCCAGGCTCCCGACTCGGTCCCCTACGACGTTCAGAATTACGGCAGCCAACTGCCTGGATTCGATGCGCAGCAGGTAGGAACCAGCTATAACGCCGGCGTGGTCTACACGCATATCTTTAGCCCGCACCTGTTGAACGAACTGCGTCCGGCATGGAGCAGGATCGGCTTCAACTTCGATCTGCGGCCGGAGACTTACGCTAATCCGCTCGCGATAGCGCCGGCAGTTTCGATCAGTGGCATTACCGGATACGGAGTCCCGGGAGGAGTGCCACAGGGGCGCTTTCAGAACACGTATCAGCTGCAGGACGCTCTGACCTGGACCACCGGAAGCCACACATTCAAGTTCGGCTTCGACCTGGAGGACCAGAGAATCAAGGACAACATCGGATTGAATGTCTACGGCGCGGTTGCCTACGACGCGTCGGTGGGCGCTGGATACACGGCATTGGGGAACTTCATCGACGATTTCGGCGGCAGTTCTTCGAACGCCACCATCCAATTCGGCAACCCTTATGTGCGTCCCCAGATCTGGGTGCAGAACTATTACGCGGAGGACAGCTGGAAGGTGCGGCAGAATCTGTCCTTCGATTTCGGCCTTCGCTACGAATATTACGGAGCGCCCTTCAACTCTCTTAACTACCCAGCCCTGAACCCGAACAACTTCGCCACGTTCCCCGGGGGCGTACACGAAATTCCGAACAAGCGGGACTTCGCGCCTCGCGCCAGCTTCAACTACTCCGGCGATGGTAAGACGGTCATCAGCGGCGGCGCTGGCCTGTTCTACAGCCATGTTTTCACGAACATGATCGACAACGTTCAGGGATCTGCTCCAAACACGGCTTCAAAGCAGTTAACCTCCTCGGGCAACGGTCGCGGGACGGCCAACTGGTCGACCATTTTGTCGACGATCACGAACAAGAATCCGGTTGCTACAGATACTGCGATCGTGATTCCCCAGCACCTGAAAGAGCCGCTCACGTTTGAGTACAACCTGCGAGTGCAGCGTTCTTTGCCGGGCGCGTTTGTCGCTCAGGTTCAGTACGTAGGCAGCCGCACTGAGCACCAGTACGCGACCAACGAATTCAACCCATATGTGAATGACCTCTTCGTTCCCGACAGGATTATCCCTACCCGCGGGCGGATGATCCTTTATGACAATTCGGCAGGCTCAAACTACAACAGTGTGCAATTTGAAGCCTTGCACCACGCCGCCCACGGATTGACGTTCCGTGCGGACTACACGTTCTCGAAGCTGCTCGACAACAGTTCCGAGCTCTTCACGCCGGATCCGGCGATCGAGAATTCCAACCTGTCCACCTACGCGGAACTGCAGTATCCGCACTCCCGCAGCCGCGAGTACGCTGCATCTGCATTCGATCACCGCCATCGCATTGTGGTCTCTGCGGTGTATCAGATTCCTCGCTGGCATGCAGCGGAAGGAGCTCACTGGGCGGGGTCGATTGTGAACGGATGGACGTTTGCCGGCATTTCTACGTTCCAGTCGGGCCAGCCCATCAATCCTGAGATCGGATATGACTGGAATGGCGACGGCATCAGCAACGATCGTCCGATTCTGTTGAACAGCAAGGCTCCTCTCGCAAACTGGGCCGTCAAGGGCGATGACCCGTTGTTCGGCTTTGGTATGCCGGCGGGAACTCTGTGCGACGGGCCGCGCGCCTGGGCGACCTTCGATCCCTGCCAGGTGGTGAGTGCTGCAAACACACATTGGGTCACCTCCGATTTCGGCACAACCGAAAACACTGTCGGACGCAACTCTCTGTTTGCGGATCATCAGTCCTTCACGGATGCGACAGTGGAGCGTTCGTTCCACATCCTGGAGCGACAGCAGTTCACGATCCGCGCCGAGGCGCTGAATGTCTTCAACCACGGTGCAACCGGTGACTACAACGCACAGTTGATCAGCGGGTCGCCCTTCATCGGGACAGACCAGTTTGGCAACAGCTATACCGGAAACGTGACCTTCGGGGATAAGGCGTTGACCGTAGCCGGCGCACGCACGCTCCGCTTCTTTGTGCGCTATCAGTTCTAAATCGCATTCCTCTAATGGAAGGGCCGCGCTGATTGCGCGGCCCTTCCGTTTTGGTGAGGAATCAGACCTCGATAATGGGTATCAAGTTCGGGTTTTGGCCGTCGCTTTGCGAGGCGTAGGGGTCTTCTTTTTTACCGCCGCTTTCTTTACGGCCTTGGCGGGCGCTTTTTTCGCGGCTGGTTTGGCGCGGGCAGCTTTCACCGTGGCTTTTAATTCCTCGTTCAGGTCGGCCGGGCTGATGCTGGTTGCCGACTTCCGCAGTCGCTCCAGCCCATAGAACGCGCGCTTCTCCGGCGAGAAGATGTGCGCGATGAAATCGACGTAGTCCAGCAGAATCCAGTCGGCCTGGCGGCGGCCTTCTACCGAGTTCGGCAGCGTGCCAAACTCCCGTTTCAGCCGCAGCTCAACTTCGTCCGCAATTGCTACATTCTGCCGCTCGTTGGTTCCATTGCAGATCAGGAAGTAATCGGTGAGACCGCTCTCGGCGGGGTCGAGCGCCAGGATTCTTATGTCTTCGGCCTTCTTATCCTCGCACGCGGCCGACGCCGCGAGCAGGAGCTTCTGGGTTTCAGGTGAGGGCATGCATCTCCTTTAGGTCTGCGCCTAATGTTATTCGAATCATGAAGGGGATCCGCTGCGGATTCCAAACGGGCGAGCGGATGGACCTCTTTAGCGCGGGTGCTCTCCGCAACAGCCTTCCTGGCTCCAGCCATAGTATAGGCCTGCTGGAGACGCAGCAGGATGGTGCAGAGGAGACCTCGAACACCTCAATCCGGCTCAGATTCATCTGAGAAATCAGATAGTTATGAGCAGAACAAGATTGCTATAGAAGCTGAGTACATTATTGTCAGATTATATGCAACCATGACGCTATCATCGCGTCTAAGGAAATAGAGTGATCGCAAGGTCGCTCACGAAATCAGGCCCATATCATTGGAGGACTTGAGAAAATGACCACCTTGACTCGGTTCGTACCCTTCCGTTCACCCCTTGCCGATGTCGCTGTACTTCAGAACCGTCTGAACGCGATCTTCAGTGACTTCGCCCGTCCTGAGGGCGAGCAGGAGTCGCTGGCCATGGGGAACTTTATCCCGGCCGTTGATGTATATGAGGACGCTCACCAGCTGGTTCTGAAGCTCGAAGTCCCGGGCATCAAGCAGGAAGATCTGGACGTGCGGCTGGAAAACCAGACCCTGACGGTAAAGGGCGAGCGCAAGTTCGAGAAGGACGAAAAGGAAGAGAACTTCCATCGCATTGAGCGCCGCTACGGCACCTTTACCCGCACCTTCACTCTGCCGCAGACCGTCGACAGCGATGCTCTGAAGGCAGCCTACGAACA
>JAICMT010000255.1 GCA_025929125.1 Acidobacteriaceae bacterium
AGCTTCCAGGCTCCCGATCTGTTCAAGAGCCCGCGTTCGGAGGCGACAGAGGAGGGCGTGGTGGCCAGGGTCACGGCCGCATCCGAGGCTCCTCCGCTGCCGGTTATCGAGCGCAGGAAGGAAGACGGCTCGGCGGAGAAGGTGATCGTCGTCGATCCGGAGTACGTGAAACAGCAGGTCGCGAGCATCGTGAAGGATCAGGACCTGAGCCGCTACATCCTCTAAACCGTGGCGGTCTAGGGAATCTTCAGGCTGCGAGGGCCTGAGTTGTGCTTGCGGTCATCTTCTCGATCCGGCGCTCGAAGGACTTGAGGCACTTCTCCGCGCGGGCGGCGAACTCGATTGGAAGCTGGGCGGATCCGCCGAGCTGGTTGCGTGCGCTTTCCGCCAGGATCAGCCAGTCATGCCATTGGCCTCCGGCCTCCTGCAGGTCTTCGAAACGGGCTGCCAGCCGGCGGGAGCTTTCAGCGGACTTGGGCGCGGATTCGGCGAGATAGCGGGCGAGCTTGGCAAATTTGCGGATGTCGTGGAGGTGCTCGACGTCGTCGATGTCGGGCGGGGCAGCGGGCGTGTGCTGGCTGTACCAGGTGTGGATCAGAGCGGTGAGATCGGACTCGGAGATGCTCAGCGAGCCAGCGTTTTCAAGGGAGTCGAAGAGGCGCGTGAACGCGAGCGGAAGATCAGCTTTCTCCGCCTTCACCACGGTCAGGAGCTCGTCGGCGAGTTGATCGCGCTTCTGCTTCAGGGCCTGCTTGAGCTGACGGGCCTCCTTGCGGAGGTCTTCGGCCTTGTGCCCGCGTGCATTCTTTGGCAGGGCCTCGGCGATCAGGTCGCGTTGCACGTCGAGGTCGCGGACATCGCCGGCGGCCTGGCGCACTTTCTTGAGCAGGCGCAAGAGTTTCTCCCGGGGTTTGGCGTGCTGAGGCAGCTCAGGCAGCATGGCGAGCAGCTCCAGTTGTGCCTCAATGCGGCGGGTGGAGGTGCGGAGCTTGTGGACGGACCGCTTGGCAGGCTTGGCGAGGCATTCCAGCATTGCGGCCTCGATGGCGGTAGCCTGCTCGCGTAGAGTTTTGAGGGGTTGAGCGGTAGAGGTGCTTCGTGCCATAGGCTTTAGATGCAGGCCCAGGGCAAGTCGCCATTGACGATCAACTTACCTATGGATTCTCGGTCCCATTCGGCCTAAAAGCCCACATAGAGGCAAAAGAACGGCCACCTTTCAGATGGCCGTTCTTTTGTTTAGCTGTAAACAGCCTGTGCACTTACATCTTCGTAAGCTGGTCAGTGAGCGCCGACGGGCTGCTTCTGGCCGATCTCGCTGAGGCGCTTTTCCAGTAGCTTTTCGAGATCTTCGAGGGCTTTGGAGAAGCCCTCGATGCCTTCCTTCAGCTTGTCGTGAGCCATGCGATCCTCGGCGTGCATCTTCTCGAAGGTCGCCTTATCCATTGGCATTTTCTGAATGTTCATGCTGGCGGCTTTGGCTGGGTCGAGCTTGCGCTCGAGGGTGCCTTCGCGGGATTCCAGCTCGGCGAGCAGCTTGGGTGCGATGGTGAGCAGGTCGCAGCCGGCTAGCTCGATGATCTCGCCGATGTTGCGGAAGCTGGCGCCCATGACTTGGGTCTTGTAGCCGAACTTCTTGTAATAGTTGTAGATGCGGGTGACAGACTGGACACCAGGGTCATCGGCTCCAACGTAGTCCTTACCCGTGTCCTTCTTGTACCAGTCCAGGATGCGTCCGACGAAGGGGCTGATGAGGGTGACCTTGGCCTCGGCGCTGGCGACGGCCTGGTGCATGCCGAAGAGCAGAGTCATATTGCAGTGGATGCCTTCGCGCTCCAGCACCTCGGCAGCCTGGATACCTTCCCAGGTGGAGGCGAGCTTGATGAGCACGCGCTCGCGGGAGACGCCGGCCTTCTCATACTGGGCGATGATCTCGCGCGCCATCGCGATGGATTTGTCGCGGTCATAGGAGATGCGGGCATCGACCTCGGTGGAGACGCGGCCGGGGATGATTTCAAGGATTTTGCGGCCGAAGGCGACGGCGAGTGATTTGAAGGCTAGCGCGGCGACATCTTTGTCGGAGGCGCTGGAACCGGCGTCTTTGCGGGCCTGTATGAGGACGTCGTCCACGATGGGTGCGTAGGCCGGCATGCCTGCGGCGGCAGCGATGAGCGACGGGTTGGTGGTGGAGTCCGTCGGCTTGAACTGCACGATCGAGTTGATATCGCCGGAATCCGAGACAACGGTGGTCATTCCGCGAAGCTGTTCGAGAAAGTTTGCCATTTTGGCTCCTGTGCGTCTTCGTCCAGAATCAATTTTATCAGCGCGGAGGCTGGGGAGTCCTGCTCCCGATTGATGGGGTAAAACATGCGGCTGAATCGGTAGCCGGTTGGCAGCATCTACAAGAGAGGGAAACCCGGACGAACAGAAAACTATTGCGGCAGAGGAGGATCCGGCTGCCTTTGCCGCACGGGGCGAAACAGAGTCTCCGGGTGATTGGCCGAGCCAATGCTCTGTGCAATACGATGGATGGGACGCACGAGACGAATGCGATAGGCTGCGGCGATGTCTGTAGCCATGCATGATTTTCATAGAGATGAGGAGAAAGCGATGAGCGTAGCGGAACTGACGGGCACCGAGACATTGACGGGCGAGATGCTGATTGGCGGACGATCTGTGCGGGGAACGAATGGCAAAGTGCGCGCGATCAATCCTGCGACGGGCGAGCAGATGGAGCCGGAGTTTGGCGAGGGATCGAACCGCGAAGTGGATGAGGCGTGCCGGATGGCGGAGGAGGCATTCAATCCATACCGCTCGCTGCCCCTGGAGAAGCGGGCGCAGTTTCTGGAGGCGATTGCACAGGGCATTCTGAACGTAGGCGATGCTCTGGTGGAACGCGTCATGGCGGAGTCGGGGCTTCCGCGGCCACGCATTGAAGGAGAGCGCGCGCGCACGGTCGGACAGCTTCGGCTGTTTGCGTCGCTGGCACGGGAAGGCCGCTGGCTGAACGCGACGATTGACCCGGCGTTGCCGGATCGGAAGCCGATGCCGCGCTCCGATCTGCGGTCACAGAAGATCGGGCTGGGTCCGGTCGCGGTGTTCAGCGCTAGCAACTTCCCGCTGGCGTTCTCGGTGGCAGGCGGCGATACGGCTTCAGCGCTGGCGGCGGGCTGTCCGGTGGTGGCGAAGTCGCACTCCTCGCATCTGGGTACATCGGAGATTGTGGGCCGCGTGATTCAGGGTGTGGTGAAGAGCATGGGCCTGCCGGAGGGCGTCTTCTCACTTCTGGTGGGCGGAGGCAGGACGGTAGGCGAGGCGCTGGTGAAGCATCCTGCGATTCGGGCCGTGGGCTTTACGGGGTCGCGCAAGGTGGGTCAGGGACTGGTTGCCGTGGCGGCTGCGCGTGAGATTCCGATTCCGGTGTATGCGGAGATGAGCAGCATCAACCCGGTGTTTCTGCTGCCGGGAGCGCTGGCCGAGCGCGCAGAGAAGATTGGGCAGGGACTGATCGACTCGGTGACGCTGGGAACGGGGCAGTTCTGCACCAAGCCGGGGATCGTGATCGGGGTTAAAGGAGCTGATTTCGATAAATTCCGTGGGGCGGCGCAGACGGCGGTTGAGGCCAAGGCGGCGACCACGATGCTGAATCCGACGATCCACAAGGCCTACTGCGAAGGCACCATGGAGTGGGGTAAGCACAAGGTGCTGAAGCCGCTCTCGCGCGGAGGCGCCGCGGCCCCGGGCAGCTATGCCGGGCAG
>JAICMT010000311.1 GCA_025929125.1 Acidobacteriaceae bacterium
ACCACGTTGTGATCCTGGGATCCCTTTCGAAGACCTATGCCATGACCGGGTGGCGTGCTGGTTTTGCGCTGGGGCCGAAACAGATCATCGGCGCCATGAGCAAGCTGCAGTCGCAAAGCACGTCCAACACCGCGAGCGTGGTGCAGAAAGCGGCCATCGCGGCCTTAGCCGGTCCGCAGGAATGCGTCGCGGAGATGCGGGCGGATTACCTGCGGCTACGCGATCAGACCTTGGCCGGATTCAAGACAATTCCGGGACTGACCTGCACGGTTCCGCAGGGAGCGTTCTACGTTTATCCGAACATCGGCTCTTTCCTCGGTAAGGGCGGCATCAGGACAGCGGCGGAGCTGGCTTCAAAGCTGCTGACCGAGGCGCACGTGGTCGTGGTTCCGGGTGAAGCCTTTGGCACGACCGAGCACATCCGGCTCTCCTATGCGGTTTCATCCGCCGAGGTAGAGAAGGGCATTACGCGCATGCGCGAGTTCTTCCAGAAGCTTGGCTAATTGCGCACAGAAGTACCTGGCTGTATGTCGCCGGTCATACCACGCCAGCGACATCGTACTGTAACGGGGCACATTGCTCTAACATTGAGAGATATGGACTCACCAAGCAGTTCGGCGCCCCGTTTTGCGCCTGTGATTCTGGCGGGCGGGAGCGGAACGCGATTCTGGCCCAGAAGCCGGCAGGCACGTGCCAAGCAGGTGCTGGCTCTCGACGGCGAGCGCACAATGATCCAGAAGACGATTGACCGGCTTCACTTGCTCGCGAGCCCCAAGGATGTGTGGGTCATCACCAATGGGTTGCTGGAAGAGACGATTGCGCAGCAGTTGCCTGAAGTGCCACGCGAGAACATCCTTAGTGAGCCTGCGGCGCGCAATACTGCGCCGGCCTGCGCATTGGCGGCTTTTCTGCTGGAGCCCAAGGCTCCGGATACCGTCATCGGGGTTTTTCCCTCAGACCATGTGATCAGCGATGTGGAGCGGTTTGCCGAGGTGATTCGCGCGGGTATTGAGCTGGCAGCGAGTGGCGAAAAGATCATCGTGCTCGGTGTGCCGGCGACGCGGCCGGAAACAGGCTACGGATACATTGAGCAGGGCGAGGTCGTCCGCGAGGGCAGCGTTCCCGTCCGCCGCGTGAGGCGCTTCACGGAGAAGCCAAATCATCGGCTCGCCCAGGAGTTCCTGGCCGCGGGCAATTACGCATGGAATGGGGGGATCTTCCTCTGGACGGCGCGAACGCTGGCGAATGCAATCCGCGAGCATCGCCCGGCCATGGCACCGCTGCTTGAGAAGATTGCCGCCGCACATGGAACGCCGGAGTTCGATCAGGTGTTTGCCCAGCTTTACCCGCAGTGCGAAAACATCAGCATCGACTACGCCGTGCTGGAGCCTCGTTCGGCGAAAGGCGAGGTGAAATCGGAGATCTACTGCCTTCCGGCCGATTTTTGCTGGAATGACATCGGCTGCTGGGGATCGTTGCATGAGCACCTGACCGAAGGCACCATGGAGAACAAGATCGACGCCACTGATCCGGTCCATTGCACCATTGATGCGGAGCGGAACTATGTGTACGCGCCCGGTAAAGTGGTGGCGCTGGTCGGAGTCAACGATCTCGTGGTGGTGGATACAGGAGACTGCCTGCTGATTACGGCGAGGGAGCGATCGCAGGACGTGGGGAAGGTGGTCAGCGAGTTGAAGAAGTGCGGGCGCGAGGGGCTGGTATAGCGCGTTCCATCTGGGCGCGGTGAAGGGAATTGCATGGCAGAGACGACCTCAGTGGTGAAGTTTGGCACCGATGGCTGGCGGGGCATCATCGCGGACGACTTCACGTATGAGAATGTGCGGGTGGCAGCGCGCGCCATCGCACAGTATGTGCTGAACCATGAGGACCCCAAAAAAGGAATTTGCATCGGCTATGACACGCGATTCGGGTCCAGATCGTTTGCCCGGGTGGCAGCGGAGGTCTTTTCGAAAGCGGGGATCAAGGTAGCTCTGGCATCGGAGATTACGCCCACCCCGGCGCTCTCGTACGCGGTGCGCGAGCGCCACGCAGCCGGCGGCGTGATGATCACCTCCAGCCACAATCCGGCGGAGTGGAACGGGGTCAAGTACAAGGCGAGTTATGGCGGTTCGGGCCGGCCGTCGATCATGTCCTCGATCGAGAGTTATCTGGGGAAGCCGCTGCCGGATGCGGAGAAGAAAGGAAAGATCGAAGAGGTCAACTTCAATCCGGAATACGTCACAGCCATTGCACGATTTGTCGATCTGGAAGCGATTCAGCGTTCGGGCTATAAGTTTCTAATCGACAGCATGTATGGGTGCGGGCGGGGAATACTGGCCTCCATCTTCCGGCGCTTAGACGTGCCGTTTGTGGAGATTCGCAGCGAGTTGAACCCGGCGTTTCCCGGGATCAATCCCGAGCCGATTCTGCCGCACATCAAAGCGGCACAGGAAGCAGTGGTACGAGAGAAGTGCGACGCCGGCCTGATTACGGATGGCGACGCAGATCGCATCGGCGCGGTGGATGAGCATGGAAATGTGGTCGACGCTCACAAGATTTATGCCGTGTTATTGAAGTGGGTTCTCGAACGTAAGAAGTGGCCGGGGGACATCACCCGTGCCTTCAATACCACCAAGATGCTGGACCGCATTGCGGCAAAGCACGGCCGCAAGCTGCATGAGCACGGCATCGGTTTCAAGTATGTCTGCGACCTGATGCTTGAGGGCAACATCCTGATGGGCGGCGAGGAATCGGGCGGAATCGGCATCAGCAGGCACTTGCCGGAGCGCGATGGCCTGCTGAACTCGTTGCTAATTGCCAATGTGATGGCGGACGAGAAGAAGACGCTCGGGCAGCTGGTGGCCGCGCTGCAGGAGGAGTTCGGAGAGCACCAGTACGGGCGCGTCGACATGCATATCGACGATGCACTGAAGCAGTCAGCAATCCAGCGCGCCGGCGCCATGAAACCGGGGGACTTGATGGCCGGAATGAAGGTGCTGCGGATAGAGTCGCTGGACGGAATCAAGTTCTTCCTGGAGAACCCTTCGTGCGCCGGGAAAGCGAATGCCGCCGAGACGTGGCTGCTGCTCCGTGCTTCCGGTACGGAGCCGCTGTTGCGCGTTTATTGCGAGAGCTGCTCTACAGATTCGGTGGAGAAAATTCTGAAGCAGGCACGGGATTTTGTGCTGGCCGGGAGAGCATCGTAGTGCAGATGGTCTCCGGCGCAGTGCTGGTACAAACACAGGCGCTGCTCTTCGACATGGACGGCGTGCTGGTCAGCTCCATTGGATCCGT
>JAICMT010000054.1 GCA_025929125.1 Acidobacteriaceae bacterium
CCGCAAACAGTGGCGCAACCAACTCCGGGCACCGTCCCAAAGCCGCAGACGCCGGCACGCTCTCCAGAGCCTGCTGCCGCCACGCCTTACGAGGCCCGCATCATCATCGCTCCCGAGAGCGCCGGGCCGGGGTGGCAGCGGTTTCGAGCCACCTCGGAGACTGCCGGCATGCGCCTGGACGCCTTCCTCACCCACGCCATTGCCGACATCAGCCGGGCTCGCGCCCAGTTGCTGATTGGAGCCGGGCAGGTGCAGGTGAACGACGCCGCGGCGAAGGCCAGCCATAAGCTGCGCGTGGGCGACTCAGTCGCGGTGCAGGGAGAGCCCCACCCGAAGCCGTTGCATGCCACGCCGGAGGACATTCCGCTCCGCATCCCGTACGAAGACGAGTTCCTGGCCGTGATCGACAAGCCGGCGGGGATGATGGTGCATGCAGGCGCCGGGGCGTCCGACGATGCCCGCTCGCGCGGCACCCTGGTGAATGCGCTGCTGCACCACATGGGCAAGCTCTCGCAGGCGGGCGGTGAGTTGCGCCCCGGGATCGTGCATCGGCTGGATAAGGAGACCTCGGGCACCATCGTGGTGGCCAAGGACGATCTGACCCACCGCCGGCTGAGCGAGATGTTCTCCAGCCGTCGCATTGAGAAGACCTATCTGGCACTAGTCCACGGCAGGCTGGCCAAGGATGACGTGACCGTGGACCTGCCGGTCGGGCGGGATCCGGTGCGCCGCACGCGGATGACTACCAAACGCGCCGACGGCCGGCATGCGCTTTCCAATGTGCATGTTCTCGAGCGGCTGCATACGCCCTGGGGCGCGTTCACGCTGGTCCAGGTTCGCATTGAAACCGGCCGGACGCACCAGATTCGCGTGCATTTGCAATCGCTGGGCCACCCGGTGGTGGGAGATGCTCTATACGGTGCGCCGCGCAGGCTGGTTCGACAGGACTCCGGAATGCGTCTAACCGGAAGCGCCGCCCATCAGGACAGCGCAGACGATGCGGAACAGCCGCCCGGGCCGGGGCGGAACTTCCTACACGCCGCTCACCTCGAGTTTGAGCATCCGAGGATCGGCGGGCTGGTTTCCTCCGATGCACCACTTCCGGAGGAGTTACAGAGGTTCCTGACTTGGTTACGTTCGAAGGCCAGGCCCGATTCCGCCGTGGACCGGAAGCGCGGTTGAGTAGAATCGTCGGAAGATAAGGATGGTGGACGAGATCGTGAGTTTTCTGGCAGGCTGCACAAGAGTTCTGCTCGCCGGCTGTGTGTGTGTGACGCTGGCGCTCGCTCCGGCGCAGCTTCCGGCGCAGGCAACGAGCGCGCCCGCAACCTCTGCCCAGCAGACTCCTGCGGCCGCTTCTCAGGCCGCCCAACACGCACCATCGCAACCCGCGCAAGCTCCGGCGACTCCGGCCAAATCTGCGCAGCCCTCCACACCGCCCGCCGCTGGAAGTAATGCACCAGCCGGCAACAACGGCCAGCAGGAAACGCCGCCCGCAGACGAGGCCACCACAACCATCGTGACCACTGTCAATGAGGTGGATCTGGTCTTTACGGTCACGGATAAGAAGGGACACTTTGTCACCGGTCTCAGCCAATCCAGCTTCGGCCTGCTGGATAACGGCGCGCCGCCAGAGGCGGTCCTCCACTTCTATCAGCAGACGAACCTGCCACTTCGCGTCGGCATCATGCTCGACACCAGCAGCTCGATCCGCGGCCGGTTCGACTTCGAGCAGGACTCCGCCATCAGCTTCCTGCTGCAGGTGCTGCACCAGAATGACCGCGCCTTCGTGGAAGGTTTCGACGTGCAGTTGGAGATGGCGCAGGGCTTCACCAACAACATCGCACTGCTGAACCAGGGAGTTAAGAAGCTGCGGCCCGGCGGCGGCACGGCCATGTTCGACGCGCTGTACGCCACCTGCCGCGACCAGATGCTCACCCTGCGCGAGAACGGCCCGGTGCGCAAGACGCTGATCCTGGTCTCCGATGGAGACGACAACTACAGCCACGCGCTGCTGTCCGACGCCATCAAGGAGTGCCAGCGGGCAGAGACCACTGTTTACACCATCAGCACCAACGTCAGCCCCAGCAAGGACAAGGGCGACGACGTGCTGGAGGCGATTGCCGACGCAACCGGAGGGCGGGCCTTCTTTCCCACGCGTATTGAGGACGTCGCCTCCAACTTCAGCGCCATCGAAGAGGAGCTGCGCAGCCAGTACCTGCTGCAGTACCGGCCGGCCAACTTCAAGCAGGATGGCTCTTTCCGCACCATCTACCTGCACGCCATCGATCCCAGGTACAAGGTGCGGGCGCATACCGGCTACTTCGCTCCCAAAGCCCAGAACCCATAGACTGTCGCAGGTTTTAGCCTTCCCAGCCCGGATTTCCTCTGAAATTCTTACCCCGGCTTCAGAACTCTATGACCGCAACCGTGTCCAACAGAGTGGGGTCACTCCGCCATGCGCACTGCCATGTCGCTTCGCCGGTTCGTTCTCGCTGCTGCCGTGGTCTTCTGTCTCAGCTCTGCCGCGACGGCCTCACCGGGCGAAAGCGTACCGGGCAGCGTTTACGACGACCTGAACGCACTGGCCGACCAGCCCGCCACGCACACCGGAGTGGTCTTTGATCGCTCCATGATGCAGGCCGCCGAAAGCGTTCTGGAACAGGGCGGGCTTGATCCGGACCACGCAGCGGCCGCGCTTTCCACCATCAGCTTTGATACTTATCGTTATCGGCGGCCGGCCTTCTACACGCCCGAAGTGATGGACCGCATCCTGAACTCGTACCGGCGCGCGGGCTGGAAGCACTTCGTCAACGGCAACCAGTCACCGGCCAACTCAGCACAGCCGGTCTCGCCCGTACTGGATGTGTGGCTGCACTTTACCGGGATGGATATCGACCACGTGTCGGTGCTCATCCGCGGGCCGCAAGAGATGAGTCTGGTGCAGGTGGCAGGCGACCTGCGCCCGCTGGATCTGTTGCACCTCAGCGGCCACTTCGGGATTCCGAAGTTCGATCCCAATGCGATTATGGTCCCGGCCCCGCAAGGGCGCTAATCAGGCGAAATTTATAAGTTGCAACGAAAAGCAGCGCCTAGGCGACCCGCCGCGGACGTTTGTCGCCGCTGATTGGCGTCACCTTGATCGACGCCTGCTGCCGCTCGCGGGCGTCGGAGAGACGATCCGTTTCGGCCAGCCGCCGATAGCTCTTTTTTCCGCAGGTCAGGCACAGCACAGGCCGAAGCCCGAAGAGAGACAGAACGCGCGCCAGTCCTTTGCGCCGCATGCGGCAAAGAGCATGGCATTTGCATCTTGAGCAGGTATAGGTTTCCGGAAGCAAACCAACTCCTTTGCGCGTTTGGTTTTGCAACGCGCAAATCTCTGACGCTTCATTGCATTGATTGATACTCCAGCGAGTACCGGTTTTCGCGTCAACGTGTGCCTGGCCGCACAGAACTCGCCGGAATACAAGCGAGCTTGAATTATAAGATGCCCTGAGGCAGTCTCCCGCTGCTTTGGCAGACCCCGTTTCGGGGGATGCCTCGGAACCGGTGCACCCCGTTGCCTTTACAGCGGCTTTCGTGGATGCCGTGTTCGCGACGCGGTCCTTGGCCGGGCGGGGGGCAGAGGCCCGGGGACGCCGGTGAGCCGCAGATACGACGCAGCCACGGTTAGGCGCGCCGGGTCCTTGGGGTCGAGCAAAAGCGTGTAGACGGCTTTCTGCGTCTCCTGGTCGTGGTAGTCCACCAGCGCGCGGGCGGCTGCCGCACGTACTGCCGCGTCTTTGTCTTTCAGGGCATCCAGCAGCTCGCGATGGATGGGCGCGGTCTTCTCCTGCGCAATCTGCTCGATGGCGGCGGCGCGAGCGGAATCTCCTCCGCTCTGGTGCATGAATTCGATGGCGGTGAGCCCGAAGCCAAAGGGTCCCAGCAGCATGGCGGCGCCCTGCATGGCGCCCAGCTTCGCCAGCTTGCCCGGATTATGCAGATCGCGGCTGATCTTGTGCTCGGTGCCGCGCAGCACGCCGGCCTGCGTCCTGCGATCGCCATCGACCACGGCCATCAGGATGTCCTCGCCGGAGCGGTCGCCCATCTTGGCCAGCGTCATGGCGGCGGTGAACGCCACCTGCGGCTCCTTGTCATCGAGCAGATTGCGCAGACTGGTGGTCAGGTTTGGATCGCGGAGCTGCCCGGCGGCCAGTGCGGCAGCCGTCCGGACGTCTACGTCGGAATCCAGCATCGCATTGCCGATCAGCCGCTCCGACTCCGGACTGCGCAACATGCCCAGCGCTGCGAGCCCCTGAATCCGCGTCTGCGGACGCTGGTCATCCTTCAGAGAGTCCTCCAGCAACTGCCAGGCGCTGCGCTTTCGCTGCTCCGGATTCAATGTGAGCGAGGGAGTCAGCGGCTCCTGCGGCTCTGTTGTTGACGTAGCCTCCACCGCGGCGCCCGATTGGTTCTGCGGCGTAGCTGCATCCCCAACGGCTTTGCCCCCCGAGGCGTCTTTCGTGGGTTTCGCGGTGTCGTGCGCGGAAGCTGAGCCGGACGTCTGCGCGGCTGAGGGCTTGTCGCCCACCACTCTGCCCGCGGCCGGATTGGTCTGCGCCGCTGTGCGGCTCCATGCAGTCCCAAGAGCGAGCACTACCAGACAGGCACCTGCACCGACTCCGGTTGCTCTGCGCCGAGCGCCTGTTGCCTCGTTCATCTCGATCTCCGTGCGGCGCCGCCGAATTCTTCGCCTGCAGAAGTGAGATGCGAAAGACGCATCTGCCGCGAAATGAATTGCATCCGCTCGGCTTCAAAACTGCCGTGCCGAGGCTGCGGGTAGAGGAGTATCCTAGGGCCGCGCGGACGGAACGTGTTCTGATTCGTGGCGATCGGCACCCGCAGATTCCCGTCCGGCATCAGGAGGCTCAGCATGCGTGCTTCGAGGATCCTTCCGCTTCTGCTCTCCGTTGTTGCCATGGCCTCACCGGCCCCGGCCCAGGTCGAGTCTTCCACCCAGTTCCGCATGCCGCCCGAGCACATGGCCTGTCCGGTCGAGCTGCGCGCCGATCGCCGCGGCAATGTGGTCACCGGCGAAGTCAATGGAAAGACGATCCCCACCGGAGCAGGCCTGGTGCTTCATTTCAGAGCTGCTCCCTCGACCGCACCACGAAAGCAGGTGATCGCAGCCGACATCACTGTCTACGGCTATAGCGCGAAGGCAATGGGGCAGCTGCTTCCCATCCAGTCCAGACCCACCACCGATCTGAAAGAAGACTTCCATCTCGCCGGTTCTGCGAGCGCGCCGCTGATCGAGAAGTCGCTGTGGACGGCCAAGATTAACGGAATTGCCTCCATTGAGCTCACGCGTGTCGAGTTCAGCGACGGCAGCACCTGGGAACGCACCATCCCCAAAGAATGCGTGGTTGAGCCAAATCCCTTCATGCTGGTGAAGTAGCGGCTGGGCGCTTATCTCTATCCAAGCGGAAAGCCATATTGCTGCGCCAGCGCGCGGATGGCGATCCACTCGTTGTCATCGTCGCCCTGAGTGGTGGTCGCACGAGCCGAAGCGCCGGGCCGCGCCAGCCCGAACGCGCCGCTTGGATTCGCAGCGCAGGGTGCGCCGATGGCCGGAGCCGTGGGGTTTGGCAGCGTGGGCAGCGCAGTCTGCGCTGCCCCGGTGAAGTCCAGCGCCAACGCGAGATTGTTGAGATCGCTTCCTGCATCCCGGGGCGACAGCGTGCTCAACCCCCAGCGCCACTCAATCAGCTTCAGCACCGAGGTGTGGTCGTAGAGCACAGAGCTGAGCCGCGGAGTGGCCGCAGTGCCGCGCGTCCACGGCGAGGCAATCACCACCGGCAGCCGGAACCCGAGCAACGCCTTGCCGTTCACCAGGTCGGTGTCCACCTGGTTGCCGGCTGTGACCCGCGGAGGCGGAACGTGGTCAAAGAAGCCGCCGCCCTCGTCGAAGTTGATGATCACGACCGTGCTCGACCACGCCGGTCCGCTCGCAACGGCGGTGAACATGTCATGGAGAAACTTGTCACCTTTGCGGATGTCCGAGTGGGGATGGTCGTCTGTTCCGGTGCCATCGTCCAGCAGCGTGTAGATGGGGTCCACGTAGGAGACTGCAGGCAGCGTGCCCGCCGCCGCAGCCGTCAGAAAGTCGCTGTGCAGATGCGAGACGCCGAGGTACTGCGTCGCCCAGAGCGCGGTGAACGGCGCATTCTGGTAGTAGTAGCCGAAGCTGACCTTCGCTCCCTGCAGCTTGTCGATGATGGTCGGCAGCGTGCTGATCATGATCCCGTTGTCGATCCGGTCCGTCTGCCCCGAGTACATAAAGAGCCGGTTGGGAAACGTGGGCCCGAGAAAGCTGGAGTGGTAGTGATCGCAGGTGGTGTAATTGCGGGCCAGCGCCGCCAGGAACGGATTGTCCGCCTCCTGGTAGTAGCCGATGGTGAAGGAATCGTTCGAACCGGTCTTCAGCCAGCCATCCATTGCGCCGCTGTCGTACTCGGAGCGCGAGCCCTGGTAAGAGTGGTCCGGCCCCGCCTTCGGACAGCCGGTGAAGTCACCGGACAGGGGATAGGTCGCATGCAGCACGGCGCTCGAATCCGGATAGCTGAGTCCGGCCTGCTTGGCCTCGGCGCCCGGCAGCCAGCCGAGAAAGTGATCGAAGCTGCGATTCTCCATCGTGATCACCACGATGTGCTCAATGCCCGACTTCGTCGGGTCCGGTAGTGTGTTGGTGGTGCCCGTTCCGCCTGTCCCGCCTGTGCTCCCGGTACTGCCCGCGGTGGTCGTGCTGCTGCTTTTCGTGGAGCAGCCCACTGCCAGCGAACCGCTCGCCAGCAGCGCCTGTCTCGCAAAATCCCTTCGGCTCAAACGCATCCTTGTTTGATGCCGCCGAGGGCGGGGGCGTTCGACGTTTCGCCCCTGCGTCCGCAGGCTAAACTACATCAATTCCTCTGCATGCGTCCTGCTCCCGACTCTCGCGATTCCCCTACCGCTCCTATGGCGCTGTCGACTTTCGGGCCGCCCGGCGCCGGGCGCAAACCCATCGTCCGCATGCTGCTGCGGTCACCGCAGATTTGGTGGGCCTACCTCGGCCTCCGCTCCAACCCAGCCCTGACCCGCCTGATGGAGACGGCCACTCACGTCATCCTGTTCGACGACCCCGCGCGCCTGCCGCAGAACCGGCCCGCCGGCACTCAATACTTTCTCGTCTGCTGGGACGGACTCATGGATCAACGTCCCGTCGAAGAGGCACGTCAGGCTCTTCCGGCCGACGCAGATCTCACCGTGCTCGCGGTCGGCGATTTCTCATTCGTCGGCCACGAGCCCACACCGATCCTCCCTTTCTATTGCCGAGGCGAGCTTCAGTTCCGCGAGCACCCACGCTTCGATCTCGGCACCTCAAAGGCCATCCTTTCCGCGCGTGCTCGCGGACTCGCACTACCACTCAAGAACCTGCTGCAGCGCGGCAGCCGCTCGAACATCCTCCGCCTCCTCTTCGGCCCGGGGCAGATCGTTTTCTGCGGCTCGGTTGGCATGACTCCGTCGCTGATCGACATGCTCTGCCGCCGCTACTCTGCCAACCCGGCTCTGTTCGCCGGGCACCGCTTCTTCAGCGCGGAGCAATCGCTGCAGGACGGCGCCGCCAGTCTCGCCGTGGACGGTCCGTTTCTCGCCGATCTGTATGACCGCGGCCAGATCGGCCGCCTCTTCTTCCTCTCCGCCATGCATCTGCTGGGTCGCGAGTACTTCGTGGCCCGCATCTGCCACGCCGGCCTGCCGCTCTACGTCAACCGCTTCGCCGAGGGCAGCTATATCGACGTCTACTCGACGCCGTTCTACAAGCAGCATGTGTTTCTGGACTTCGGCAGCGTCGTCGGCAGCGGCAACTATCCCCGGATTGCCGACCTCACCTGGTTCGGCAAGACCTTCGTCCACATCGATCTCGAAGTCCGGGTCGATCGGCTGCTCCCGCTTGCCCGCTCCGCGTCGGTCGGGCCGCTGTTCGAAGCCGAGTGGAGCCGTAAGTCTCCCGCGCTGCTCGATGGCATGCGCTAGGAGTTGGCAGACGCGCATC
>JAICMT010000071.1 GCA_025929125.1 Acidobacteriaceae bacterium
CAAAAAGATTTCCGGAGGGTTGAGTCACCAGCATTTCGGGCGTGATCGGAAGTTGACCTTCCGGGCCGCGCGCGTGGGTTTTGACCCCGTTGAGTACGGCGGAACTGCTCTCCAGCACCTGGTCCAAGGGAATGGTTGTGTATGGGCGATTCGGCATGCTTATTTCAGTATCTCCGCCGCGGCTTCCGCGTGTTGCCGTTTGGGGGAATCATGGAGGAAGAATGAAAGTCCCGAGGCGCAGATCAACGACAGTGACATCAGCAGGTATCCGGCCTTTGCATTTCCAGTTACCGCCTGCAGCCAGCCCACAAAGTAGCTGCCGACGAATCCTCCGACCGCCCCAAGGCTGTTGATGAACGCCATCACTTCGGCCGAGACGGTACGCGGCACCTTCTCAGGAATAAAGGCGAAGAAGGGACCATAGGGGGCGTACATGCACCCTCCGCCAATCACCACGCAGAGAAATGCCAGCGGAAAGCTGGACTGCGCGAACAGGAATGAACCGAATAGTGCGAGCCCAGACACTAGCAACAAGGGCCAGATGAATCTCTGCCGATTCAAACTTCGATCTGACGCTCGGGATATCAGGATCATCAGCAGGATCGCAGCCGCATAGGGACACGCGGTGAGCAGGCCCGTATTGGAGAGCGAAAGCGATCCACCCTGGCGCAGTATGACGGGCAGCCAAAGGACGAATCCGTATAGCCCCAGGCTCCACAGGAAGTATTGGAACGCCAGAATCAACACTTCAGGACGAACCAAGGCAGTTCGCACCGCATCAATTTTGGGAAGAGAGACCTGCTCCCGCTCAAGGCGGTGTTCCAACAGGCTGGCTGCCTCGGGCCTGAGCCATGTCGCATCCGCAGGCCTGTCGCGCACCAGAAACAGCCACGCGAACGCCCACAGAACCGAAGGGATTCCTTCGACGATGAAAGTCTTCTGCCACCCCAGGAATTCGATCAGGAAGCCGGTGATAGCCGACATCCAGAGCACTGTGATGGGGTTCCCCAGAATCAGCAAGGTATTTGCGCGTGAGCGCTCCGCGTGACTGAACCAGCGCGTGAGCAGAAGAAGCATCGCGGGGAAGATGCAGCTCTCGGCCACGCCAAGCAGGAAACGATCCAGCGCCAGCATCCAGAAGCGGGTGAGGACGCCAGTGAGCGCGCCAAGTATGCCCCAAAACACGAGCGATACAAATACGAGTCGTCGGGCGCCGTGTTTCTTCGCAAAGGATGCGCCGGGTATCTGGAAGACTAGATAACCGAGGAAGAAGAGTGCGCTCAGAAGAGAATTCTGCTCGCCGGTAATGTGCAGCGTTTTAGCCATACCGGCTGCCGCGCCGAAGCCATAGTTCGCACGATCGAGATACGCCAGGCTGTAGGTGACGAACACGGCTGGCAGAAGATACAGCCATCGCCTGTGCAGGCTTTTCGTCACGGCCGCCCCGTCGCCATCAAGGCCGATCGGGCTGCTGTTCTGGTCCTCTGTGGTTAGCTTCATAGGAAAATCAGGTTTCTGGCGGACCAAGGGAATCCGCTCTCAAGACATAGTCGTTTCTATCCTGTTCGCGGATGCTTGCGCAAGCTGGCGGGCTGCGGTACGACCTTCTCTCTAGGCTTCACTTCGCCGTTGAGTTGAGTTTCGGAAATACTGTGAGTTGGAAGTTGAATGTGTTGTTGCCCTGCGAGCCTGATTTGTAAATAGGGGCCTTCCAGCTCTCATGCTGGTACCACGTGTTCAGCTCGATCCCGGGACGCAGGCGCTTGGTCAACTCAATACGGAACTGAGTCTGGGTCGTTCCACCTGCAATGAAATCCTTGGCCGTTTTCTTGTGGAGATACTCTAGCTGCACCCACTCGTTGCTGCTGAGATGATAGGTTAGCCATGCCTGGCCGCCCTTCCCCTCGCGCCCGATCCAATCCCCTAGAATGTTGCCCTTGTTTGTGTAGGCCTGCTTTTGAATGGTTTCGGTGTACTCATTGTTGCCGTTCACACAGGCCAGCGTGACGCAATCCGTGTTGGCTGCCTCTACGCGCAGGTCGAGCCGGCTGGATCCCGGAAAACGCGAAAGATAGATGCCGGGCCGGTAGCCGGCGCGGCGCGGAGCGGAGATAGGAGTCACATCGTCGTGGGTTTCGGAGTCGGTGTAGAGGGTGAGAGCCCTGCGTGCGAACGGAAGGCGATAGGAGAAACTAAAATCCGAATACCTGGCGCCGGGATCGTTACGCGAGAACTTAAGGTCCGGGGTAGTGTCGCTGAAACTAAAAAATCCCTTAAGGAAGGTATGCAGAGTGACCGGCTCGTGCCCTGCGCCACCGAAGACGATGGTGCGCTGGAATGCGAACTGGAAGTCGCGTGTGGGAGCGAAGGAAAACATCTCGGAGTGGATCCAGGGATGGTTCGGGTCCGTATGGCCCTTCAGGCTGCCATAGAAGAAGTCGTATCGAAGTGGCCCGAGGAACCGGGACACCAGCGGAATCGAGAGCGGCTCCACTCGATTGATGCGAAAGGAATAGATGTTCTCCGCGTTGTTCGACCACGCCATGGCGCTGCCCATGCCCGGACCGAGCCACGCATCGGACTTGCCTCCGGAGATCTCGTGCCCGGCGACAAAGTAGGATAGCGTTCCCTCCACGATGCGAAACGGATTTTGCGCGGTGCTGGACGGCATGGGAACTGTCGGATCGGGATAATTGGGAGGCGCGTAGGGAATGATGAGCAGTTGCCGCTCTAACTGCGAGCCGAGGTTCAGCGGATATCCCGTTGCGGAAGGCGCATGCTGATACTCTCCGCGCACAAACAGCGAGAAGCGCCCTCGCTCCGCCAGGCCGGAGAGCCCGGTGTAGTTGTTGAAACCGGGCTCATGCGGACGGCCATAGTCATTGAAATAGGTCTGGCCCAGGTGGAAACTATCCTGCAGAATTGATCCGCTGACTCCCATTACACGGGTGTAGGCCGAGTAGACTCCGTAAACTGTGCCGCGCCGAGCCCCCGTGAGACCCTGCTTGGAAATACCTTCATCGCTCAGCTCATTCAGCAGGCCGGCAAGTAAAGATTGCGCCTCCTCGTCGGTGCCGGAAAGGATTTCATCCTCGGACCGCTGCAGGATATGTAGAGCACTTTGCCGCGTGTAAGGCCGCATGGCGAGGAACATCGAATCCAGATACCCCATGGAGTAGAGCCGCATCATGGCCGGATAGATCCAGCTATCCAGCGGGATGTAAGCACTTCCAAGCGCCTCCTCGCGCATCCTGCTGCGGGTGGGAGCCGTGCCCAGGTAAGGAGGCATCGCGGTGAACGGATGTTCCGGGGAGGGTGATGCAGGCGTAACCTCAGGCGGCGGAGCCTTGTCGGGAACCGGCATGGATTCGGTTGTCCCCGGCTGCTGCTGGTAAGGGGGGGCAGCAGAGTCCTGCGTCGCTGGGCTCTGACCATGCCCCTGCGCGAGCGCAGGTCCGAGAATGCCGGCGAGCAGCACAAGAAGCAGGGAGTGCTTTCCTGAGGAAAGTTGGGGCATCGACATGTCCAGTGTAATGGGACGCTGCTGGTAAGCGCCTTCTGCGGTCGAACCGAACCTGGCGATGAGCTCGGGATCACGGATTAAACGTGGAGCACTACACCTGAGAAGTTGCGGATGCGAGCCGGAAACCGATTCTTCTGGCGAATGACTTCGCCTCTGCCTCCATCCATCGCTTTTCCGCGACATTGCGGTGCAGCATGTACTCGGCAAGAACCTGGATCGCATCGGCGGATTGCTGCTTCTGGCCCTCAACGGCGTAACGGACGCACTCGATGAGTGCGCCGCCACCGCCAATGCGAGCGTGTCCAATCGCTTCCTGTGCGACGCGATAGATCGCAACTGCATCGTCCTGATCGACAGGTATGCCCGGAACCCTGGACCGAAGCGCGATGGCAGACATTCGGCCCGTCCGTGAGGTTTGAGATCCGCGTTCCGGCAGGAGCACGAAGACTAGAGGCAGCTTCTGCACAGATACCCGCTCGAGGACCCGCAACCAGGAGGACGGCTGTGCGTCCGAGGGCTGCGCATAGCAGACGAGGACTGCGCTGTCTTTCGCGTCGGAGCTAAGTGAGCTTGCCTTCAGCGCTGCAGATGCTCCTGCGGCCATCCAGAGCCGCTCCGGATCGCTTGCCGACGCAATCAGCCGGGTCGCCGCACCGCATTCGGCGAGCGTGCTCAAGGAGCGAACATGCCGTCCAAGGGTGAGCACCTGCTCGGCAGACCGGCCGCGCAGGAAATCGATTGCACCCCCCTCCAGGGTGTCGCAAACTAGGTCCTCGGCTTGGAGATTGATAGCTGGGGCAACGAGGCAGGCTTCCATCCCGACCGGCGTAGCTGTGCGTCTGGGCTGCGAGCCGACGCGCCCCGCGAGCATGCGCAGGCGCAGCATGGCCACATACATCTGCCGCAGGCGGGCGTGGGGCATCAGCGGATTCTCGTAGGCGGAGGATTCGGCCGCTCTGCTTGCGGTCACGTGCGCGCGGGGTCCTTTGCTTCGGGATTCAGACCCAGCTCAGCGATGGCATCCTGCGCCTTCTTTGGCTTGATCTTTCCGTCACGCGCCAGCCGCGACAGTGCTGCGGCCACGATCGACTCCGCATCCACCTCGAAATGACGTCGCAGATACTTTCGGGTGTCGCTTCGACCAAAACCATCCGTTCCCAGAGTGATCAGGCGGCATCGGCCGTTCTCCTGGAGCCAAGGGGCAAGCACATCTGGCAGCGATTTCATGTAATCGCTCGCGGCGATGACTGGGCCTTTGGCGTCACTGAGCGCAGTTAGAATGTATGGCTTCTTCTCCGGCTCGGCGGGATGCAGACGATTCCAGCGTTCTACTGCAATGGCATCGCGGCGGAGCTCAGTGTAGCTGGTCACGCTCCAGACATCGGCGGCGATACTGTAATTGGTGGCCAGCATCTCCTGCGCTCGCAGAACCTCGTTCAGGATCGGTCCGGAGCCGAAGAGCTGCACCGTCGCGTCTCCCTTCTGCGCCGCGCGATAACGATAAATCCCCCGCAGGATGCCTTCCTGCACGCCCTCGGGCATTTCGGGCATGGGGTAATCCTCGTTGTACATAGTGATGTAGTAGAAGTGATCCTCGCTCTGCTCGTACATGCGCCGCAGTCCGTCCTGGATCACAACCGAGAGCTCGTACACAAACGCGGGATCGTAGGTGATACAGGTGGGCACCGTACTGGCGAGCAGATGGCTGTGCCCGTCCTGGTGCTGAAGCCCCTCGCCGAGCATAGTGGTCCGACCGGCGGTGCCGCCCATCAGAAATCCTTTGCAGCGCGCATCGGCAGCCGCCCAGATCATGTCACCGACCCGCTGGAATCCAAACATCGAGTAGTACATGTAGAAGGGAACGGTCGGGACCCGCAGGGTTGAGAAGGCCTGGCCGGCGGCGGTGAAGGACGCCATTGCTCCAGCTTCGGTGATTCCTTCTTCGAGAATCTGGCCGTCCTGCTCCTCGCGGTAGTAAAGCAGCATGTCTTTGTCGTGGGGAGTGTAGCGCTGGCCCTCCGGCGCGTAGATGCCGACCTGCCTGATAGCCGATTCCAGCCCGAAGGTGCGACCCTCGTCCGGAACAATAGGCACCACCAGCTTCCCAATCGCCGGCTCCTTCAATAGACCCCGCAAGATGGAAACGAAGCCCATCGTGGTAGAAACCCCGCGTCCTCCGGAGCCGGAGGTCCACTCCCGGAAGAACTCCAGCGGCGGAGCTTTGAATTTCGATTCTGGCACGGTGCGCTGCGGGAGATAACCGCCCAGCTCGCGCCGCCGCGCCTGCATGTACTGCATCTCGGGCGAGTCCTGCGGCGGACGATAGAACGCCGCTTCCTTCGCCTGCTCCTCCGGTATAGGAATGTCAAACAGTTTGACAAACGCTGCGAGCGCATCGTCGGTCAGTTTCTTTTCGGAGTGCGTCGCATTCCGAGCCTGCGCGGAGCCCAGGCCGAAGCCCTTCACCGTCATGGCCAGCACTACCGACGGACCGCCTCGATGCTCAAAGGCGCGCTTATATGCGTTGTACACCTTGATCGGATCGTGACCCCCGCGGCGCAGGTGGATCAACTGATCGTCTGTGTAATCCTTTACCAACTCCAGCAACTCAGGGTATTTGCCGAAGAAGTTCTTGCGCAGGAACGCACCGTCCTTCGCTTTATAGGTCTGGAAATCGCCGTCGACGCACTCTTCCATACGACGAAGCAGCAGCCCGCTGTGATCCCGGGCAAACAGCTCATCCCAGTCCGAGCCCCAGATGACCTTAATGACATTCCAGCCCGCGCCCCGGAACACACCTTCCAACTCATCGATGATGCGCTTGTTGCCGCGTACCGGCCCATCCAGCCGCTGCAGATTGCAGTTGACGACGAAGATCAGGTTGTCGAGCCGCTCGCGGGCTCCCAGCGAAATCGCACCTAAGGTGTCGACTTCGTCGGTTTCGCCGTCGCCCAAGAAGGCCCAGACTTTTCGGTCGGTCTTTTTGAGCAGGCCGCGGTGCTCCAGGTAACGCATGAAGCGAGCCTGATAAATCGAATTCAGCGGTCCGATGCCCATCGACACCGTCGGGAAGTTCCAGAAGTCGGGCATCAGCCAGGGGTGCGGATAGCTGGAAAGACCAGGCGTATCGCGAAGATCGTGGCGGAAGTTGCCCAGGCGATCCTCGTTGAAACGGCCCAGCAGGAATGAACGCGCATAGATACCTGGCGACGCATGGCCCTGGTGGTAGATAAGGTCGCCCGGCTGCTCGCTTCCGTCCTCGGCAATGCACCGCGCCCGGAAGAAATGGTTGTAACCGACCTCCTGCAGAGTAGCGAGCGAGGAGTAAGTAGAGATGTGTCCGCCGATCCCTGCGTCCTTCTTATTCTGGCGATGCACCATTGCCATTGCGTTCCAGCGGATGAGGGCCTCAATGCGACGCTCCATCTTGCGGTCGCCTGGGTAGGGAACCTCTTCATATTTGGGAATCGTGTTCTGGAATGGGCTCACCAGGCCGGAAGGGACGGCAACACCCGCCTCACGCCCACGCTGGCGCAAAGCCTTCAGCAGTTCGGCGGCGTTCTCCCACTCAGCGGCAACGACCTCGTCAAACGCCTCAATCCACTCGGCCAGCTCAGCCGAGAAGTCTACTTTTGGTTCTGCTTCTGTCTTTGTGGTCATAGCGCTGGTCCCGGGGGGTCTCTTTTCGCGGAGTGTATGGAAACGAACGCAGAGTGCGCTCAAATACTCCTTCTCTAACCATAATTCGCCGCGGGACAAACGTCACGTTCGCGAGGCTCGC
>JAICMT010000393.1 GCA_025929125.1 Acidobacteriaceae bacterium
ATCCACCACAAAGTGGTAGCGCCATGCTCCGGACTTCATCGGATTCGTGGAGGTTCCGGTCCACACCCCATCCGCTCCCTTCGTCATCTCAACTCCGGGTCCGGGAGTGCCATCCGCCGCGCGTTGGAAGCTCTGGCTGATGTCGCCGCCCAGCTTCACCTCTGTCGCATGTGGAGCCATCAGCCGGAACGTCACCCGCCTGTCCGCCTCGACCTGCGGCGACACCAGCGGCGCCCTCCGCACCCCCGCTCGAATGGAGGGCCCAGCTCCGCTCGCGGGAGCGCCGGCAGGCGCCAGGATCTGTCCGGAAGCAATGCCACCGCTCAACAAAGCACCCACAGCTCCAACCCACAGCAATCGATTCATGCGTCTTCCTTTCAAAGCGAAACCTGGCACCGCCACCTCAATAGCAACCAGCATAGATGATTTACTGCTGCTGAATCTCGGGTTCGGCTGCGTGGCCATCAGGGATGCTGCGCTAGTCTTTACGAAACTTGACTGCAGTGCAGTTGCATCCGTTATACCTACACCTCAGGGAGGGCCACCGCGATGATAGAGATGCCGGCAATTGCAAGTGGTGAAGTAGAAATTCGCTTGTTACCGGGAATGTCGAACCGCCATGGACTCGTTGCCGGAGCGACGGGCACAGGCAAGACAGTCACGCTGCAGGTGATGGCGGAGGCCTTGAGTTCGATTGGCGTACCTGTTTTTGCCGCCGACGTTAAGGGTGATCTCTCGGGGATCAGCCAGCCGGGCAAGAGCTCTCCGAAATTGGACGAGAGGGTCAAATCTCTGCATCTGGGGGAATGGAAGTTTTTCGGATTTCCCGTGGTGTTCTGGGACCTGTTCGGTAAGCAGGGACATCCGGTGCGGGCCACCGTGAGTGAGATGGGGCCACTGCTGTTGAGCCGCATCCTCAACCTGAACGACACTCAGACCGGCGTTCTGACACTTGTGTTCAAGATTTCCGATGACAAAGGCCTTTTGCTGCTGGATATGAAAGATCTACAAGCCATGCTGCAGCACGTAGCAAGTGCGGCCAAGGACTACCAGACACAGTACGGCAACATATCAGCCGCAAGCGTGGGAGCGATCCAACGGGGGCTGGTTGCCCTCCAGCAACAGGGCGGCGATCAATTCTTTGGTGAGCCGGCGCTGAATGTCGAAGACCTGCTGCAGGTGGACGGAAACGGTCATGGGGTTGTAAACATCTTGGCCGCCGATCAGTTGCTGCAGTCGCCCCAACTGTATGCCACGTTTCTGCTGTGGTTGCTGAGCGAGCTGTTTGAAAAGCTGCCGGAGGTCGGCGACCCGGAAAAACCAAAGCTGGTTTTCTTCTTCGATGAGGCGCACCTCTTATTCAATGATCTTCCGGCAGTACTGCAGTCCAGAATTGAGCAAGTCGTCCGGCTGATCCGCTCGAAGGGAGTGGGTGTTTTCTTCGTCACGCAGAATCCCATCGACGTCCCCGAGATAGTGCTGGGGCAGTTAGGGAACCGCGTGCAGCATGCACTCCGTGCGTTCTCACCACGGGACCAGAAGGCGGTGAAGTCCGCTGCACAGACCTTCCGGTCGAATCCAAAACTGAATGTCGAAGAGATAATTACCCAGCTCGGAGTGGGTGAAGCGCTGGTTTCTTTCTTGGATGAGAAAGGTATTCCAGGAGTGGTGGAGAGAGCGATGATCTTTCCACCCCACAGTCAGATTGGGCCGATTACGCCGGAGCAGAGAGCCGAAACTATCCGCACGTCCGTCATCGCGGGAGTCTACGAGGCCGCGTCCGATCGTGAATCCGCGTACGAGAAGCTGAAAGGGAAGGTTGCGGCGTCCCCGGCAGCACGGCCGAACCCACTTCCTGAAGTGAATGGGGCACCCGGGAGCCCCCCGGTGCAGCAGAGTTCTGCAACGACCGGAACCGATTGGCTGCAGCAGACCGAAACTATGCTCGGAACGGTACTCGGCAGCGGAACCGGACGATCCGGCCGCGGCGATAGCGTCGTTCAGGCTATGGCCAAGAGCGCTGCGCGCTCCATCGGGAGCACGGTTGGGCGGCAAATCGTGCGTGGGGTGCTCGGCTCTATCCTGGGCAGCTCTAGACGTTGACGCCAACCGCGACGGTTCAACGGCTACTTATGCGTGTCTCCTTTTGCTCCCGGCCCCATACATGACGAGTCTATGTTTACTCAGATATGATTCCCCATCGATTGAACCCTCGAACACAGGACTCTACTCATGCCACGCGCATTATTTGCCATTGCTCCGATAGCACTTCTCTCCGCGATCTCCGGCCTCGCTCAGCCGCCCGCGTCTGCCCCCGCACCGCGTCCTGGGCCCGCGCCGCTGCAGGTTCCCAACCCGCACTACGTCACCGTTCCTATGACCATCGACGTCAACGCGCCTGTCGACAAGGTCTGGGCCCGCATTGGCAAGTATTGTGACATCGGTGAGTGGGGCATTCCCAACTGCACCATCCTCTCCGGCGACGGAGGCTTTGGCACCGTGCGCTCCATCGGCAATGAGATCCTGGTCGGCAAGACCCAGTACAGCTACACCTATACCCAGCCCGTTCGGGAAGGCGTGCCGTACAACATGTATCACGGCACTCTTGAGGCAGTCGCGCTCACTCCGACTACGACCCGCATCAATTACACCCTCTTCTACGACAACAGTATGCTGGCCGATGACGCCGCGCGCCAAAAGGACATTACCAACCGCCGCGAGCGCTTCACCAAAATGCTCCA
>JAICMT010000297.1 GCA_025929125.1 Acidobacteriaceae bacterium
AGCCCTTCGATGGTCGTGATGCGATCGCCCTCATGCATCACCGCCAGCGACAGGCAGGAGTTCACGCGCTTGCCGTTCACATGCACCGTGCAGGCGCCGCACTGGCCGTGATCGCAGCCCTTCTTGGTGCCCGGCAGATTCAGGTTCTCGCGCAGGCAATCCAGCAGGGTGGTGCGCGCGTCCAGTTGCAACGCGTGCTCCTGGCTGTTCACGTCCAGGTGAACCGCCACTGGAGTTGTGTGAAGCTCATGCCCGGCTGCTGCAGCCGGTGCGCCGGCGGCAGGTTCGGCGGCTACCGCAAGGGGAGCAGATGTTACCACCACACCGGCCGCGCCCAGCTGTGCGAGAAAATCGCGCCGGCTGATTCCGTGTTCGCCGCCGGAGAGTTCGGAGTCCGGCCCAGCCTTGTCAGGCGTCGTCGTTAATTTTGCGGTCCGATCATGATCGATTCCCATCCATTCTCCTCCGCCGTTTCGTTGGCTATTCTCGCCGTTGGCTTGCATAATGTGCAACCGCATGGTGTATCCGGTTGCAATTGCGTGAAAAAATAGTCCAGGGACTCGTATGCGCAAACTATGGTGGCTAATGGCGGCGGGGGCGGCGATTCCGGCAGCCGGCGTCATCTATCAAAAGCTCACCGAACAAGCTGACCGCCGCCACTACTCGAAGGCCGGCCGGGTGGTGCGCGTCGGATCTAAGTCCCTCTATGTGCAGGACGTGACGTCCGGGCAGCAGGACGCAGCGTTCGGCGCCACCATTGTGTTCGAGTCTGGAATCGGCGCCACGAGCCAGAACTGGAGCTCCATCCAGCGCGCGCTCTCGGGGGATGCCCATACGTTCAGCTATGATCGCGCCGGGCTGGGATGGAGTACCGGACCGGCCTGCCCGACGACGCCGAGGAGCCTGGCCGGCCAGCTTCGCGCACTTCTGGCGGCCGCCGGAGCGCTTCCACCGTATCTACTGGTTGCGCACTCGTTCGGCGGCCTGGTCGCACGGCAGTTTGCTGCCGAGTGGCCTGGTGAGGTGACTGGACTGGTGCTGGTGGATCCCATGCGCGCGGAGGACTGGCCGCCACTCAATCCGGCGCAGGCGGCATTTGTTACGCGCGGAATCCGACTCGCGCGCGCAGGGCGCATCGCCGCCCGCTTTGGCCTGACGCGGCTGTTCATGCGTTCTACGCTACTCGGCTCTGCTCGCCTCGCCCGCGTGCTCTGCCGCATCGGAGGTGAGCCCGCACAGAACCTGATGGACCGCATGCTTTGCGAGGTGGGGAAAATGCCCCGCGAGGTATGGCCCAGCGTGGTCGCCAACTGGTCGCGTCCGGAGTTCTTTCGCACGCTCGAGAGCTACCTCACTTCAGTGCCGCAAGCCGTCGAGGAGACACTCCGTCTCGGACCGCTCGGTCTGCCCGTAGTCGTGCTTACGCCTGCCACCGCTACGCCGTTGAGGGGCTCTCAACTCCGCGACCTTAGCTCCGACGCTCGCCAGGTTTTCGCGGATCACAGCGCCCACTGGGTGCATCTCGACGAGCCTGAGCTGGTGCTGAATGCAATTCGAGAGATGCTCTCTCTCGCCGCAACTTCGCAACCCGCCTAGCCCTGCGAAAAAAAGGCTTCCACGTCCTCCATCGATTGCGTCACCCGATAGGGTGGCAGGGACTCCAGAAAGACTCGTCCATACCGCTGCCGCTGAATGCGGGGGTCCAGGAGCATCAGCACGCCGCGGTCGTTCAGCGAGCGAACCAGTCTTCCGAAGCCCTGCTTCAGCGTGATCACCGCCGAGGGCACCTGGTAATCGAAGAATGCGTTCCCTCCGGCATCGGTGATGGCGTCCATCCGCGCCTTCACTACCGGGTCGGAGGGAACCGCGAACGGCAGCCGGTCGATGATCACGCATGAGAGCTGTTCGCCCTGCACATCCACTCCCTGCCAGAAGCTCGAAGTCCCGAACAGCACCGCGTTTGGAGTGTCGCGAAACTCGTCCAGCAGAACATGTCTCGGCGCCATACCCTGCAGCAGCAGCGGAAACGGCAGCTCTGACGAAAGCCGGTCGTGCATGGCCCGCATCTGCGAGTAGCTGGTGAACAGGCAGAACGCCCGGCCTCGAGTGATCTCCAGCATTCGCCGGGTGCGTTCGGCTGCCTGCACGAAAAAGTCCTGGTCGCGCGGATCCGGCATCCCCTTCGGCAGGTACAGCAGCGCCTGCTTGGGGTAGTCAAAATGCGAGGGCACCACCAGTTCCCGCGCAAAGCTCAGGCCAAGCCTGCGCGAGATGTGCTCGAAGCCGGATGCTCCTGTGCTAGACGCAACTGTCAGCGTCGCCGAAGTCAGCACCACGGACTCATAGGCATCGAACAATGCCTCGGCGAGCAGACGAGACACATCAATGGGTGTGGCCTGTAGATGGGTGTGGTGACTCACCATGCCTGGCGTGCGCGCCAGGTTGCGCACTCCTCCCGCCGCGCGACGCTCAATCCAGAACACTGTGTTCGGATCGGTCGACTCCAATAGAAAGTTCAGGTGCGCCTGAATGTCAGCGGCGCGTTTGCGCAGCCCGGGCGCCTCTTCCACATCGCGCAACCGCTCCAACTCGCCTTGCAGGCGACTTACGGCCTTGAGGGTATCGGTATAGGTGTCGCCACGCTCCTCCAGAAAGTCAGCGCGGCCTTCAAACGGCATCCGCCCGAGCCCCGGCACTGGGGATGCCTCCGACGTCCGTGCTGACTCGAAAGGCAGCGCGGAGAAGAACTGCCGCGCGCGTTCCCGCATTGTTGCCGCCGCGCTCTCGATCGCGGGCGTCGAAGCGTTCTTCGCCTTCAGCATCGTCTCTACATCGCGTGCCAGCTCATCGAAACGCTGCGTACTCAACCCGATGCCGAAGTAGTTGCTGGCCGTCTCCTCCAACTCATGCGCCTCGTCGAACACGACTACTGACGCAGCCGGGAGTACGCCTGCGTCCGGTGCTCCCGCAGCCTGCAACTTGATCGACATATCCGCGAAGAACAGATGATGGTTGACGATGATGATTTCGGATTCGAGCGCTTTGCGCCGCATCGCGGTAATAAAGCAGCGTTCCCAATCCGGGCAGGACTGTCCCAGGCACGCCTCGCCGCGCGCATCCAGCTTGGGCCACAGGGCGGAACTCTCCGGCAGCGATTGGATCTCCGCCCGGTCCCCGGTCCCCGTCGTTTTTTCCCAGGCGGCGATTGCATGGAACTGCGAGATCTCCTCCAGCCCGGAGAGCAGCGGACTGTCACGCAGTGCGTAGAGCTTGTGCCGACACAGGTAATTGCCGCGCCCTTTCATGTAGCAAACCTTCAGCGGCCCTAGAAGGCTTTCCAGGAAAGGAATGTCCTTGAAGTACAGTTGCTCCTGCAGGTTCTTCGTTCCGGTGGAAAGGATCACCCGCTTCTGCGTCTCGCGTGCCAGGCGGAGTGCGGGCAGGAGATAGGCGAGC
>JAICMT010000486.1 GCA_025929125.1 Acidobacteriaceae bacterium
CGCGCGAAGTTCCGCGTCTTCTTCGCCTGGGTGCGCTCGGCAACCAGCGCTTCGATCTCCTCGTCGCTCAGCCCCATCCTCGCCACCACCTCGGGCGAGGCCTCACCGATCCGCCCCTCCGCCTCGGCCCACTTTAGCGCCGCGGCCGTCATCTCCTGATCGCGATCCACGAGCACCGCAAACACCTCGTCAAACATCGTCAGCACCCGCAGAATCTCGGCCGCATTCTCGTCGCCCAGCGTGCCCGCGTCCGCCGACGTGTTCGCCGCGCGCACCATCTCGCTGATTGCTGCCGCCGCCTCCGCCGTGTTCAGATCATTCTCCAGCGCCGCCGTGAACTCTTTTGCCGCCTTCTCCGTCGCTGTCCGGACGCTCGCGTTCGCCTCCGCCGCAAAACCGCCGCGCAGCATCCGCTGCTGGAACGTGCGCCACCGGTCAATGGTATTCGCCGCCGCCGCCAGCGCCTCAAACGTAAAGTTCATCTGGTGCCGGTAGGGAACCGAGATCAATAGATACCGGATCGCCGAAGCGCGATGCCCCTTCAGCAGCAGGTCGCGGAGCGTGTAGAAGTTGCCCTCCGACTTCGACATCTTCTTGCCTTCCACCAGCAGGAAGCGCACATGCATCCAGTGCCGCGCAAACGTCTTACCCGTCGCCGACTCCGACTGCGCAATCTCATTCTCGTGGTGCGGGAACATCAGGTCCTCGCCGCCCGCGTGCAGGTCGAAGCTCTCGCCCAGCAGCGAGCCCGCCATCGCGGAGCACTCGATGTGCCAGCCTGGCCTGCCCGTACCCAGCGCCGTATCCCAGCCCGGCTCGCCCGGCTTCACCGCCTTCCACAGCGCGAAGTCGCGCGCCGCGTCCTTCTCGTACTCATCGACATCGACGCGCGCTCCGTCTTCAATGCCATCGAAATCCTTCTTCGAGAGCTTGCCGTACTCCGGATATTTTGCAATCCGAAAGTACCAGCTCCCGTCCTCCGCCTTGTACGCAATATCCTTCGCCGCCAGCCGCTCGATCAACGTCACCATCTCGGGAATGTGCTCGGTCGCGCGCGGCACATGCTCCGGACGCTCGATCCCCAGCGCATCCAGGTCCTCGAAGAAAGCCCGCTCAAACCGCTCCGTGTACTCCTTGATCGGTTTGTCCGCTGCCGTCGCGTTGCGAATGATCTTGTCATCGACATCCGTGATATTCATCACGTGATTCACCGCAACGCCCTGCAGCCGCAGAAAACGCCGCAGCACATCGACGTGCAGAAACGTCCTGAAGTTGCCGATGTGCCCGTAGTCGTACACCGTAGGCCCGCAGGCATACATCCGCAGCGCCGCCGCGCCCACAGGCTCCAGCGGCTCTATCTTGCCAGTCAAGGTATTAAAAAGCTGCAACGAAGCCACGCAGGCATCTCTCGCGCCACAGGCATGAAACCGCCCGCAGCCAGCACTTTCTCCAGAGTTCTTCCCTGACGATTCTACAGGCCTGCCCACGCTCACCCGCCAGGTGAGTCTTCCCCTCGCATCCGGCAAACAACGCGCCCCACTCCGCGCCCGTCCCATGAAACATGTCTACCAAGCCACTCAACGAGACCAAAGCCACGCGATCCCGAGGACCGGCCCGTTTCTTCAGACAACCAGCACGCCGTCCGCGAGAAGAACCTCGACAAGACCCTCGCCGATTCATTCCCCACCAGCGATCCACCCTCCAGCATCCCGGACCTTGCCGAGGAAGAGGATTAGCCGGTCGATTTCTCCGTTCTTCTTGGAATCACCAAAACTACGATGGCAACCACGGCACCGACAATGCCAACCAGAATACTGACCATCCCGGGGCCATGAACACCCATTCGATTGAACGCGGCTAATAACAACCCTGGAACCACTAAGATCACGGTGATCCCAAATCGCTTTTCTCGAATGAGATAGCGAGCCCA
>JAICMT010000402.1 GCA_025929125.1 Acidobacteriaceae bacterium
ATCGTCTCAGACGACATCTGCCTGTTAGACCCACGCGATGCCGCAAATCCGCGCGTGATCCCGGTCGCAGGCTGGCTAAAGCTCTGGACCCAGAGCCTGGCACATCTGGGGCAAGCTGCCGACCAGCGCCACCGTGTCTTCTCCACCGAAGACAAGTACCGGGTCCCGCTGCCGCCCGCCACAAGCGAAGCCCGATATCTCTCGCGCCTGATCTTCCTCGAACGCGCCGAGGAGCACGACGCAGCTCCAACCCTGGTACGCCTCTCCATCCCCGAAGCCGTCGCAGCGCTCATGGATATGACCTATGCGGTCTACATCCCCGTGCTCAGTGGGCAGCAACCGCGGCTCTTCCGCGAGTGCGCCGCCCTGCTGGCCCACGCCGAGGCATTCCGCTTGCGCAGACCGTGGTCGCTGAGCCGCAGCGATGAGGTGATGGATCTGCTGGAGCGCGAGTTGCTGGGCCGCTGAATCGCGGCCGGCGATCCGAGTTGCGCCTACGGCAGCTTCTTGGCGAAATGGAAGCTGGTGACGCGCATGCGCTCGCGGAAGTAGAACGCGTGCGCCTCCTGACGGTGCGTGCCGGAGTCCAAGCTGAAGGTCTCGCAGCCCTGCTCGCGGGCGTAATCCTGCAGCCAGTCGAGCATCGCCTTGCCATATCCGCGGGAGCGACGCGTGTCGTCGGTCACCAGGTCATCGACGTAGAGCGTTCTCCCGGTAGCCAGCACCTCCAGAATGCGAAATCCGGCCACGGCAACCACCTGGCCGCCGTCCTCAGCGGCGACGAGCTGAAAGCCCTGCGCCTGCTGCACCTGCACGCGCGACACAAACTCATGCTCTCCAAGCTGAGGACGCAGCAGCGACATCACAGGAAAGCAGCGGCGGATCTCTTCAGGCGATTGAGCGAAATGGATCTCCAGCACGCGTTACCAGCCCTTTCGCTCGCGCAGGCGGTTGATGTGTGCGACGTGGTGCCTCGAGTGCCAGGCGTACATCACCGCAGCGAACTCAATCGTCATGCGTCCTCGCTCCGGATGCGTGAATCCGCGCAACCACTGCTCCGGAGTCAGACTGTCAAGCATCATGACCCAGCGGGCATGCAGGCTTTCCAGCAGATCGAGCGACCAGCCTACGGGCGCGCTGGTTGAGTCCTGGAGCATCGCCCAGGCCTTCTCGTTGTAGGGCGTAATGGTGGGCCAGTCTTCGGTGAGCGCCAGGCGCATACGCATGAAGGCGTTCATGTGGCTGTCGGCGACATGGTGTACGGTCTGACACACCGTCCATCCTCCCTCGCGGTAAGGCGTGTCGAGCTGTTCGCGATCGAGCCCCTGCACCGCGCCTCGCATCAGCGCGGGCATCGCGGCAATCTCCGCGATCGCGCGGGCGTGATCCTCCGCCGCAATCGTTTCCGGCCGCTTGAACCTGCCGATCGGATATCGTTGGTCGATCTCCTGTACCTGAGCTGTGTGACTCACCGGCGCTCCTCCTTCGTGGTATCTCTGGATTGTATGGAATGGAAGCGAATACAGGCTCCGCTCGGTACACGTGCGCTCTCTCGGGCACGCTCGCGGATCTGGAGAACTTTCGCCGCACTGCTCCTGCTGACCGCCTCGCTTGCCCCGGCCCAGGGCTCTTCCTCTGCCCGCAACTACTCCGGCTTCGACGCGAACGAATATCCCGGAGACGCATCGCTTCCCGCCCTGCGACGGCAGTTCGCCTTCACCGGCTACTGGCTGAACAATCCTCCCGGAGCCAGTCACAATGCTTGGATCGGGAAGCGCGCCCTGCTGGTGAAGAATGGCTTCGGATTCCTGGTGCTGTTTAACGGCCGTCTGAACAAGGACATTCTGGCTTCGCAGAAGAGAGGGACCAGGCCGGAGGCGTTCGGCCAAGCCGATGCCGCGCTGGCCGTAGCCGCTGCACGTCGCGAAGGCTTCCCGCCTGGAGCCATCCTCTTTCTCGATCAGGAGGAGGGCGGCCGCATGTTTCCCGAGCAGGCCGCTTACCTGCTCGGCTGGACGGAGGCGGTCGCCGCCAGCAGCTACCGTCCCGGCCTGTATGCCAGCGGACAGCCGGTGGACGACGGCAAAGACGACCGCGGCCGGCACCTCACCATTACCACCATCCAGGACATTCGCCAGCAGGTCGCGGCCAGACACCTACACCCCATCGCTATCTGGGCCATTCAGGACGCCTGCCCACCCGCTCCCGGATGCGTGGTCCAATCGCCTGCACCCGCGCCGGACATCAGCGGGACTCTAGGTGCGGTGGCCTGGCAGTATGCGCAGTCGCCCCGCCGAACTGAGTTTACCCGCGCCTGCGGCGCCACCTACCGGGACGGCAACTGCTACGCACCGGGAGTGCCTGGCTTCCCCGTCGACCTTAGTTCGTCCACCTCCCCTGACCCCTCACACGGCCGCTGAGGCATCGGCTGACACTGCTGCGATCCCATGACGAGTCTGCAACTGGCGGCGTCTAACCTCGGAAGCCGGAGGGTAGATGCCACAAACCGCATACGCTGAACCGTCGAGCCGAATTCAGCTTCAGCTGCCCTCCGCATATGCCGACTCGGTGAATCCGGAATGGGTCCGGCTCCTGGACCTTCTCGGGATGAATGTTCGCTACCGCCGTTGCGCCGGGGCGGAGTTGTTTGCCGAGGATGGTC
>JAICMT010000384.1 GCA_025929125.1 Acidobacteriaceae bacterium
AAAAGGGTGTAAGTCGCTGAATTGACAGACCCAGCCGGCGGAAGTGGAGCGGCGGGTGGCCAACGTGCCAACCCCGTTAACGGATATGTCATCCCACGTTCTGAGGGTTGGGTGCAATACCCGATCCCTCGATCGAGATTGGCTTGCACGTCTGCACGTCACTCCATATACCCGGGGCCCCGTAGTCATGAAGAAACTTCTTCTCTCGCTTTGTTCTGTCGGCCTTTTCGTCGCTGCCACCACTGCTCACGCGGACTCGCTGCACGGGTTCTGCTACGGAGCCTCCACCTGCACCGACAACGGAACCAACACACCGACGGGTACCAACCCCCCGATGTTCGGATTTACCTCCACGCCCTCCGGCGATATGGGCGCGTTCTACCTCGATATTCTGGTGCCCACCAGCGGCTCGGCTCCTACGACGAGCACCCTTGGCGTGATCAACACCACCACATCGACCACCAGTAGCGCCTCGCTGTTCAGCAACACCGCATGGACCACCGGGCAGCTGGACAATTACTTGACGCTTTCCGGCGGCGCCAATCCGGCCAACCCGATCGGCGCATTCCTGCCCGCAACCCAGGCGCTCGCTCCCTCGACCACCGGCTTCTATGTGTACCAGGACTCTCTGGGAACCCAGACGCTGAATGGAAGCGGCCCGCTGTTCACGTTGCAATCGTCGCTGCCGATGGGTTCTTACATCGTCGGCTTCCTGAACATCGGCACGGCATCGCAGCCCAACTTTGTGGGCACGGCTCCCAGTGGAGCAATCTTCGAGAAAACTTCCTCGTCGATGATGCCGACTCCCGAGCCCTCCTCCATCGTTCTGCTGGGCACGGGCCTTGCCGCTGCCGCTGGACTCCTGCGACGCCGAATCAGCGCGCTGGCCTGATCCGTCTCTCCTGATCTGCAAAAGAGCGCGGCCGCCATGGCCGCGCTCTTTTGCGTCTGCAGATCATTGGACAACGGTCGAAGGTTTAAAAGCAAGAATGACACAACCGCCCGGCGCTCCGCAGGTCCAGTTCTGGTGTCTTCGCACTCGGGTGCTATATTTCTCTCGCCAGAGAAGGGATGCATGCCGAATGAAGAGGCCTGCCGTTGTACTTGCTGCGATCTTCGCCTTACCCGTAGTGGAACCAACGCTCCTGCAGGCGCAGGCAACTGCTCCCAAGGCGCCGCTGGCCTTCGAAGTGGCGACCATCAAACCTGAGGACCCATCAAAGGCCCTCCCCATGGAGCTGAGAATCTATCCGGGTGGGCGCCTGGTCATCCACGGTCATGAATTGCGGGGATTGATTCACGAGGCGTTCAATCTCACAACCGGGCGTGTCCTTGGCGGCGAGAAATGGGTGGACACACTCCGCTTCGACATCGAGGCCAAACCGCCCGAAGAACTCCGCGACAGTGTTCCCGGCGGCGAGTACGCGTGGTTCGGTATCCAGGATCCCCAGGAGCGCACTATGTTGCAGGCGCTGCTCGTCCAGCGCTTCCATCTGAAGTACCACATGGAAACGCAGCCTGCGACCGTTTGCCTGCTCCAGCGCGGCACCGGGCCGCTGCGGCTTCAGCAGGTCGAGCCCGACCTCTACACCCGCGCAGAGGATGGCACCGTGAGCCCCAGTGCCAGTCCTCCGACCGGAATGCTCAGCGTCGTCGGTGGAAGCCCCGTCTCGTTCACCAACACATCCATGGCCCGGCTCGCGAAGGCACTCCACTGCAACAGCCAGGGTGCGCCTGTCATCGACCAAACCGGATTGCCCGGCTTCTACAACTTCAAATCGGCAAGAGTCGTAACCGATGATGACTTCAAGAGCGGCGAATTCGCGGATCTCCTTACCGAGGCGTTGCCCGAAATGGGACTAAAGCTGACCAAAGCGCCGGGCAAAATCGAAAACCTCGTCATCGACAGTGCCGAACTGCCAACTCAGAATTAGGCGACCTGTGCGATTCTGCTCAGCGCCTAAGAGCGAATCGATCGCGACTTGCCGGACAGTTTTCCGGAACTACTCAGCGCAATCGAGCGTAGTGTCTGGCAGACGTCTCCATGTCCTCCTGGCCTGGTGCGTCCTCCGCCTGGCGCGCGCCGCGCTGGGCGGAGTCTTTCTTGAGGTGTGCGGATGGCTGTTTTTACCAGGCGGGGTGCGATCAAGGCCATCGCCGGCGCTGCGGTTTGCTCTGCAACACGGCTGCGCGCGATGACCAGCGGAGTTCACCAAGCCGGATTCGTCCTTGTCGGAGGGCTGGAGCAGTGGATCTCGGTCGACGGCGACGACGCGAGCGCGCCCTTGATGCTCTTCCTACACGGTGGCCCCGGAGAAGCGATGTCTCCGTTTCAGAACCTCTTTGTTGCCTACGAGAAGGACTTTACCGTTGCCCTGTGGGACCAGCGCGGTTCAGGCAAGACCTTTGGCCGCTGGGGACGAGCCACTCCGGCAATGGAACCGGAGCAGTTCATCCGCGACACCATCGATGCAACGGTCTCGCTGCGCAAGCGCTTCGATAAAAAGAAAATCGTTCTGGTGGGCCAGTCGTGGGGAGCCGCACTCGGGCTGCAGGTCGCCAAGCGGCGGCCGGATCTCTTCTACGCTTTTGTGGGATGCGGCCAACCGGTGAGCCTGTCCCGCAGCCTGCTCAGCCAGGAACGGTACGCCCGGACGCTGCTGCACGAGCGAGGCGACACGGCGGGACTCGCCGCGCTGGATCACGCGGTGCAACTGCCCATCACCGATCCGCAGCGACGCTTTGCAACGCGCAAGCTTTTGATGGGCCCGGACGACCAGAGTTTTCTGCAACGCGAATCG
>JAICMT010000520.1 GCA_025929125.1 Acidobacteriaceae bacterium
TCGAACTCCTCACCTGCACGCTGCCATTGTGCTTCTCGATAATTCCCGCCGTCACCCAGAGCCCGAGTCCCGTGCCCACCTCGCCACGAGTCGTGAAGAACGGTTCGAAGATCCGGCGCTGCACATCGGGAGACATGCCATGCCCGTTGTCGGCAATCGTAATTCGCGCAGCCCCTTCGCCCGTGCGCCAATCCTTGCCCGGCCGCACACGGACGCGCAGCACGCCCCCATTCGGCATAGCGTCGAATGCATTGGTCACGATCGTGGTCAGCGCCTGCCGGATCTCGCCCCCGTAACACACCAGCGCTGGCAGCCGCTCCGACTCAACCTGCACCTCAATCTCGCGCTGCGCCAGCCGGTCCTCATAAGTCGACAGCACGGAGCTCACCAGGTCCACCAGATCCAACTCGGTGGCATGGCTCTGTTGACGATGGAAACGCAGCGTCTGGCTCGTGAACTGCGCCATGCGGATCAGCTCGCGCTCTGCCATCTCCAGATAGACCGCCGCGTCTTCCATCGAGGAACAGGTCTTGGCCAGGTAGCAGAGATTCGTCACCGCCTCCAGCGGATTGTTGATCTCATGCGCAATGGACGTCGCCAGCCGCCCTGCCACCGCCAACTTCTCTGACCGCAGCAGAGCAGTCTCCGCCTGCTTCCGATGCGTAATGTCGATCGTCGCTCCCCGCCACAGATGGCGGTCCCGCACCACTGGAGTGCCGCGCGCCTCCAGCCAGTGCACCTCTCCGTTGGGCCACACCACCCGGAACTCCGCGTTGAAAGGAGCGCCGGTATCCATGGTGTACGCAGCCGCCTCGTCCAGCTTCTCCAGGTCCTCCTCGAGGATGTATTGCCGTGGAGATCCGACCGCTGCAATCTCCGTATGCGGCCGCCCGAAGATCTCCGCGCCGCCTTCATACCACTGCGTCTGCCCCGTGCGCGCGTCGAAGCTCCATGCCGCCGAGTTGCTGGCCTGCTGTGCCTGCGCCAGAATGTCTTTCTGCTCCTGCAGCACCACCATCGCCGCCTGCAGTCGCTCCAGCGCCGTGTATCTCTGATTGATCATCAACGTGATCAGCCCACCGGCCAGCAGGATCACGGCAAGCCGGATTAGCGTATCCGCCGGTCCCGCGCGCATGGTGCTCGGCAGGTACACCTGGAACGCAAGCGCCGAGGCGAACACCGCGGCAATCGCCGGCTTCTCTCCAAAGAAGGCCGCCGCGGCTACAATCGCTGCGAAGTTCAGCGCAAGTGGGGTCGCGTGCAGCGCCTGCACATGCATGCTCAGGTAGGCGGCCAGCCATGGGAGAAACACGGCCGCCGCATACAGAGCGATCTGTCGGCGTATTGAGATTTGCGCGGGATGCGCCTGCGGGTTTGCGGCCTCCGGGCCTGGCATTGAACAGCTCCTGATTTCCTCGGCGGACTCGAAGTACCGCGAGAAGGCAAACGCTGCAGGACTTCCCCAGGCTCGCGCATTTTGCGGCTCGTCACCGTCGTTGCGATGCCGTCAAAAGAAGCGTCAGGAGTCCCAACCAGCCTGGGCGTTCAAAAACGGTCAACTTCTCTCAGAACGAGGATTCATCATACAA
>JAICMT010000033.1 GCA_025929125.1 Acidobacteriaceae bacterium
CGCTCAGCTTGACTGCGGGGCGTCCTTCCACCGTCATCAGCTTGCACACCAGGCTGATCGGCTCCAGGTCGTCGACGCCCCTCGGATGGCATCCGCGGAAGTCGTTCGTCAGCAGCGTGCCCCACCCAGCCGAGAATCGTATGCGCCCGCTGAAATACTCCTGCAGCTGGAGAATGTCATCTACGTCCAGCGCGTCCGATGCAATCAGCCGCTTCTTTCGCGGATCGCGTCCCCTGGAGATCAGCCAGCGAATGTACTCGTCGCCCGCAATCATCGGATCCTTGGAATCCGCCCTTTGCCCGGTCCAGTCCGCAACCCAATCCGGAGCCCCCTCCAGAAACTGCGTCGTCCCAAACGTGTCCGGCAGCAGGATCAGCAGTTCCCCGCCATAGCTCTTCTGCCACAGTTCCAGCACGCCGTACTGCGACCGGTGCAGCGCCTCGTCGTCATCGCCTGCCAGCGCCGCCATGGCCATCGGCAGCTCGTGGGCGTTGGTGCCCATGGCCTCCATATCGTGCTTATAGGCCAGAAACGTATTCGACGACCCGGACAGACTCTCGCCCAGCCTGGACCGCATAGCCAGCACCACGTACTCCTGCCACAAGAAGCTGTGCCGCCGCCGGGTTCCAAACTCCGAGATTCGCACCTCCGGATACTCCCGCAGCCGCTCGATCTTGTCCCACAGCTTCGTTTTCGCTCGCGCATACAAAACGTCCAACTCCATCTCGCTGAGCTTCGCCAGGGCAGCCCGCGTCCTCAACTCGCTCATCAGTGCAAGCGCGTAGATCTCCCACATCGTCACTTCGGTCCAGAGCCCCGAAAACCGTAACGTCAACTGCCCGTCGTGCTCCTCCACCTCGTAGTCCGAAAGCCTGAAGTCACTATCCAGCCATGCCAGAAACTCCGGCTCGAAGATCTGCCGCGTCCCATAGAAGGTATTGCCCGCCAGCCAGATCAGCTCCGACTTGCGGAATTTCAACTCGCGCACATACTCCATTTGCTCGACCAGCGCGTGCCGGTCCAACTCGCACGCGAGCTTTACCCGAGTCGTCCGGTTCACCACCTCGCTGGTCACGTGGACCGCGGAAAAGTTTTTCCAGATGAACTGCAGCATCAGCAGCTTGTAGAAATCTGTGTCCAGCAGCGAGCGGACAATCGGATCCAGCTTCCAGTTGTGGTTGTGCGCGCGCTCGGCGAAATTAACGTTCATGGCAAACAGGGTAGCAACCCAACGGACTTCAGCGCACAATAACATGCAGTATGCCGCAGGACGAGTCATGCAACTTGAGCGCACGCAGAGTGGGGTTGCTGTATCTGCTTTTCTTCCTGATCTGCCTGGGCCTCGGCTATCCCATCCTGAACCGCATCGAGTGGCAGCATGCGCCAGGCGGCCTGGTCGACCTTCAGCAATACGTCAGACTCATCACCGATCCACCCTCGAACGACCCCGCGCTGCACACGCAGTTCCGCATCCTCGTTCCCATGGTTGCGCGCATCTTCTACCATCTCAGCCGCAATCACATCCGCTCTTGGGACCCGGTCATGTTCGGGCTGCTGGTCGCAAACGCCCTCTTCGTTGCCGGCGCTGTCACTCTGCTCGTCCTCGTGGCGATGCGGCTCACAGGAAACTATGCTGTCGCAATCGGGTCCGCGCTTCTCTATCTGTTAAATTTCGTAGTTCCCAATCTCCGGCTATACGGGTTTATCGACTCCGGCGAGGCGTTCTTCCTGCTGGCTGTCCTATGGGCTCTAGTACGGGAGCGCTACGCGCTTCTACCCCTCTGCGCGATCGCGGGTGCGTGCGCAAAGGAGACGTTCGTTGGATTCCTCCTCGTATTCACGGCCACATGGTGGCTGCTCTCGCCAGGCATCCCACGCCGTGCCGGCGCCTGGATCGTGAGCTCCTGGATCCTCGGCTTTGCCGCGCTGAGTGCGTTGCAGTGGAGCATTCTCGGGGTATTCCGGTCGCCCCTTCAATTCGCACTTGCCCTTCACGGGCACGCCCGTGTTTCGCATCAGGTGATGCTCTGGTTCTCGGATCGGAATCTGCTGTACACATTCGTGTGGCTTCTGCCTGTGGGCATCCCGCACCTGTTACGATTTCCCCGCAACTGGCGCCTGGCAACAACTGCCTGCTGCCTGTCTGCATTTGCTCTGGACGCCTACTACGGAGCTGCCCCGGGCACCATGGCTCGCGCCCAGTTCACACTGGCAGCGCCGCTGCTAACCGTTTCAGCCGCGAGTCTGCTGTTCCAAGGGCCACGCGCCCAAAAATAAACTGAAGAGCCGCTGAAGAGGGAAGTGGTGCGCCCGAGAAGATTCGAACTTCTGACCTACAGCTTCGGAGGCTGCCGCTCTATCCAGCTGAGCTACGGGCGCGCAGTCTTAAGCCTAGCACGCTCTCACCGGCATTCAACACACCTCCGCAGTCTTGACAGTGTTCTCGCAAACCCCGGAACATCGACTTCAGAACATCGATTCGCAAGGCAAGCGCGGCAGGACCTCGCGCGCGGCCCGCGGCTCCAGAAGGAAGCTCATGCACACGCTCTCTCCCCGCCTCGCAGCAGCTCTCTGTTGTATCGGACTTCTGCTCTCTCCCGCTATGCCGGTCACGGCCCAAGCCCCAGGCACGCCTGCTGCTGCCCCGAATACTCAGCCCATGTCCAGTCCGCCCGCCACCGCATCCGTCACCATTGCCGGTGGCACCATCGACATCAGGTACAGCAGGCCCAGCATGCGTGGACGCAAAATCATAGGCGACATCGTCCCCTTTGATCAGGTCTGGCGCACCGGAGCCAATCCAGCCACCACACTCATCACGTCCGTCCCGCTAAAATTCGGCGATCTTACAGTACCCGCCGGCACCCACACCCTCTACACGCTTCCTTCTCAGGCCGGCTGGCAACTCATCATCAACAACCAGACCGGCCAGTGGGGAACCGAGTATCACCAGGAGCAGGACCTCGGCCGCACGCCCATGCAGTCCAAGCCACTCAGCTCGCCGCAGGAGGTCATGAGCATCTCCTTCGAGAACACCACGCCCAACTCCACTGAGCTTCATGTTCGCTGGGAGAACAGCGACGAATACGTCCTCGTTACCAAGCCCTGATCGTCAGGGCTGAAGCTCGTCGCAGCCAAAGCCCGGCCCGCAGTCATCTCAACGATAACCGAAGCAAAGCTTTACATTTCCCACGTATGTATTTGAAGATAATGGTGAGAGCGCTGGGGCTCGAACCCAGGACCAACGCCTTAAAAGGGCGATGCTCTACCAACTGAGCTACGCTCTCGTCCCAATTCAAGGTAGCACACGAGCCCGCGAGCGCACGACCCTTGCGCCCCTCGTTATCGCCTGGTAACTCATTCCAAAGATAGCCGTGCGCTGGCCCGAAAGTATCACCCTGCCCGGTTGACTCGCCTACTTGGCACAACTAGCCTGATATCAAGTGCATGGAGCTCCGTAGGATACGCCGGAGCACCGTGCGGCGAGGACCCCATCGCAGCCGGCAAAGCACCCTCTCCCGGCAGGGGCAATCATGGGGTTCCAATGGGCTCAAAGGGCACGCCGATCGATTCGCAGGCAACTACCGGCAGCACGCCGGACGATGTAGCCCGCCTCTACGCCTGGGCCAATCTCCGCGGAGCCAAATACCGCGACTACTCCGCCTCCCGCCGCGAGCACCGTGCCCAGGTTCGCTACAGCGCCGCCAAATCGCTTCTCGACCGCGAACTCAAAGCACAGGCCGAAGCCGAATCCTCTGCGCAGGCCGCCGAGCAGGAAGCGCAGCAAGCCAAAGCCCGCGCCCTCGCCGCCGGAACCGATCAGCCGCAGCAGGCGCGACTCGCCGCATTGCGAGCAGCGGAGGCCGCCACACTCAAAGCCGCCGCCGATCGCGTTGAAGCAGCCCGCCGCGCTGAGTCTGCCGCCCGCGCCACCGTTCTCGCCCTGCGCGAAGAGCGTGAGCTCGCCGAGGCAGCCGCTTCCGCCGCCGAGCAGGCCATGATCTACACCGAGGCCGACGCTCTCCGTCGTCAACTCGCCGGACCCCAGCCGCAACTCAACTTGGCCGCTTCCACAGCTGCACCGCCAGCAGCCGCACCACCGGAAGCCGCACCATCCGCCGCCGAGTCTTCCACCGTACCCGCACCGGAACCCCAGCTAATCCCCGACGCCGCTCCCGCGGCGCCGAAGCCAGGGAGCTGGCAACCGCTCTCTGAGGCGATCCTGAGTCCGGGAGAAGGATGGAACGCCGCGCGTCCGGCTCGCAACTCAGCCGCGTCCAGCGCGCCTGCTACCGCTGAGGAGAATCTCCGCCCAGAGTGGCTTGTCGTGCTCCCCCAGAATCCTCCGCCGCAAAACCCGGCTCCGCCACAAAGCCCGGCCGCGCCGCAAAGCCCGACTCCGCCGCAAAGCCCCGCGACTGCCGAAGCGCCATCCACGCCCTTGGCCGTGCCTCCCGAAGCCGCGCCGATCACAGCCCCAATTCCACCTCCACTCGCCAGTCCCGAACCAGCTCCAGAACCAGCCGCAAGCATCCCGAAGGTCCGCACTCCGCTGCTTGCCGTCTTCTCTCCTGTTGCCGGAGTTGGAACCACCAGCGTCGTCGCCGCCATCGGACGCGCTCTATGCGCACTCGACGAAACGGTCCTCCTGGTGGACGCCACCTCGCAGGCCCGTCTCCCGTTCTACTTCGGCGGCCGCGAACTTCGTCCCGGTCTCATGCGCACCTGGACTCCGCCCGCCGGTTCTGACCGTTCCGTGTCCGTGGTCCTGCATAATGCCACGCGCACTCTCGACGACACCGCGCAGCAGCAGCTCACCCAGCAGATCTTCGCGAACGCCATCGGCGCACAGCGCATCCTCGTAGATCTCCCCGCGCCTGCGGACTGGCTTCTGCGCCGCCTCTCTCATCTTCGGCCCGCCATTCTCATCCCCATCGTTCCCGGCCCGGACGCCCACGGCGTCATCGACTCAGCCGAGAATCTCTTCCGCAACCTCGATCCCGGCAATCCTGAGCCGATGCTGCCGTTTTACCTCCTGAACCAGTTCGATTTCTCGCAGCCTGCGCATGCCGAACTCGAGACTGCGCTGCGCCACCTCCTCGGCGCACGTCTTCTCCCCGTCACCATCCCGGACTCTCCCACGGTTTATGCAGCGCTGGCCGAGGGCAATACCGTCTTCGAGCACGAGCCCGACGCGCCCATCGTCCAGCGATACCGCGCCGTCGCTGCGTGGCTTCAGAGCATCTTGCCCTCTCGCGCTGCCGCCTCTGCCCATCTCCCCTGGGGTCAGCCGTGACCAACTCCACACTTTGGAGGGAATTCCAATCCGGCGATGGGCTGGTGCTGCGACTGCTGCGTTTCCTGGTATTCGGAGGCGGCATTCTCTTCCTCTGCTACACCGCGGTGCTTCCGCTTGCGTGGTCCGGCCAGCTGCGCCTCGCAGTCATCCTCATCGTGGCTGCTCTGTGGGCGAACCGCAGTTCCAACTCCCACATCGCCACCCTCACTCTGCTTCTGCTCTCGCTCTACTCCACCTTCCGCTACGGATTCTGGCGAGCCGCAACCATCGCCGCCTTCTTTCGCGACCCCTTCAGTCACTGGTCCGCTGGCGACGCCTTCCTGATCCTCGTGCTCTTCCTCGCCGAGCTCTACGCCTTCCTCACGCTCGGCCTCGGATACCTGCAGGTCCTCTGGCCGCTTCGCCGCATGCCCGTGCCATTACCCGACGATCCCGCCGACTGGCCCGCCGTCGATCTCCTTATCCCTACCGTCGACGAGTCGCTCACCGTCCTTCGCCCCACCGTGCTCGCCGCGCTCAATATCGACTGGCCCGCCGAGAAGCTCCACGTCTACATCCTCGACGACGGCGACCGTGAGCAGGTTCGCTTCTTCGCCGAAGAAGCTGGAGCCGGTTACATCGCTCGCAGTGAGCGCACTCACGCAAAGGCCGGCAATCTAAACCACGCCCTCCCTCAGCTCCAGTCCCCCTACATCGCCGTTTTCGATAGCGACCACGTTCCCACCCGCAGCTTCCTCCAGCTCACCATGGGCTGGATGCTCCGCGACTCCCGCCTCGCAATGCTGCAGACGCCGCACCACTTCTACTCACCGGATCCGTTTGAGCGCAACCTCGGCCAATTCCGCAGCGTCCCCGCCGAAGGCGAGCTCTTCTACCGCGTCCTGCAGGAGGGCAACGACTTCTGGAACGCCGCCTCCTTCTGCGGCTCCTGCGCGATCCTGCGTCGCAGTTCGCTGGATCAGGTCGGCGGCTTCGCATCCGAAACCCTCACCGAAGACGCCCACACTTCGCTGCGCTTGCAGATGGACGGCTGGAACACCGCCTACCTCAACATCCCGCAGGCCGCCGGCCTCGCCACAGAGCGCCTCAGCAGCTACATCCGCCAGCGCATCCGCTGGGCGCAGGGAATGCTGCAGGTCCTTCGCCTCGAAAATCCTCTTAGTGCCCCAGGTCTCACCGCCTGCCAGCGCCTCTGTTACTTCCACGCGATGGCCCACTTCCTCTTCGCGCTGCCGCGGCTCATCTTCCTCACCGCACCCATCGTCTACCTCCTGTTCGGCAGCACGGTTCTACCCGGCTTCTGGGGAGCCATCCTCGCCTACGCAGTCCCTCATCTCCTGCTCTCGTTCCTTTGCAGCAACCGCGTCCAGGGCCGTCATCGCCACGCCTTCTGGGATCAGGTCTACGAAACCGTCCTCGCTCCTTTTCTCCTCTTTCCCACACTCGCCGCACTCTTCAGCTCCGGCAGCCGCCGTTTTGAGGTCACGCGCAAAGGCGGCACCGTGGACCGCGATTATTTCGATCGCCGCATTGCCTGGCCGTATCTCCTCCTGCTCGCACTCAACCTCGCCGGCGTCCTCTGCGCTGTCGCCCGCCTGATCCACCTGCCGCAATTCCACGTTCCTGCCCGGCTCGGCTTCTTGAACTGGCCAGCGCACCTCTACGCGCCGCATCAAGCCGGCATCGTCGCCGTCAATCTCGTCTGGGTCCTGTGGAACATCGTCCTGCTCGGCGTCGCCATCGCCGTCGCTCGTGAAACCCAGCAGCGCCGCGAGTCCATCCGCCTCTCCGTCAAGCTCCCCTCCGACATCCTCCTGCCCGACGGCTCCATGCTTCAGGGCGTCACCTCCGACCTCTCCTACGGCGGCGTCCGCACCCACATCTCCGGCGACGCGCACATCGCCCCCGGCGACTCCATCAAGTTCGTCGTCCCGCTGCTGGACGGCTCCGCAACCATCCCCGCCACCGTCGTCGCCCACGGCGCCGGCGAGCTCCGCGCCCGCTTCGATCGCCTCTCGCTTCAGGAAGACGAGTCCCTCGTCACCCTCCTCTACTCCCGCGCCGACTCATGGCTGCAGTCGGGCACCCATCCCGATCTGCTCCACCCACTCCACAGCCTCGCGCGTCTCTTGCGCTTGTCCATGCGCGGAATCCTGGGCATCGGCAAACGTTCTCGAAGCTCGCTCGCTTCCTCCGCCGCGCCTCTGCTCCTGCTCGCCTTCGCACTCACCGCCCACACCAGCGCGCAGGATGCCGCGCAGCCCGCCGCGCCTCCTACACCCACACCCTCAGCGACCTCGCAGTCCGCACCCGCCCGAAGACTCCGCGCCACATCCCCCGCCCCAGCCACCGCGCCAACCCCAGCCCCCGACACCTTCGCCCAGGTCCTCACCCTCGCCGATCTCGGGCTGCCCCAGGGTGCTATCCTCCGCGGCAACGGCAGCTCGCAGACGCTCAACTTCTTCCTCTCCCGCGACCGCCTCGTTAAGCTCGCCGACCTCAAGCTCCGCTACCGCACCGCCCCCAACCTCATCCCTGCGTCAAGCCAAATCGTCGTCACTCTCAACGACACGGTGATCGGCGCACTCCCACCCAGCTCCAACGGTGCCCTCCCCACCGACACCACCCTTACGCTTCCGCCCGATATCCTCCACCACCAGAACCGTCTCGCCTTCCAGCTCCTCGCCCACGTCTCCACCACCTGCGACGACCCCGCCAACTCCACCCTCTGGGCGCAGCTCGATCCCGCCTCCACCATCGAGCTCTCTGGCTCGCGCCTCACCATGACCTCCGATCTCGCCTCGCTGCCGCTCCCGTTCTACGACGCCGGAGGCAGCCGTCGCGCCGCCGTCCCCATCGTCTTCGCCGCGCCGCCCTCCACCACCTCCATTCAGGCCGCCGCCATCGTCACCTCCTGGTTCGGAGCCCTGTCCGCCCCGCGTCAGCTCCGCTTTCCCGTCAGCATCGGAACCATTCCAACCGGCAAGGTCATCCTGCTCGCCGAGCGCGACGCCGACATCCCCACGCAGCTCCGCGAATCCTCCGCAGACACAATCGGCCCCGCAATCTCCATCCACCCCAACCCTTCCGACCCCACCTCTTCCATCCTCGTCGTCAGCGGCTCCACGCCCGACGACCTGCTCACCGCCGCCCGCGCTCTCGTACTCCATCAGGTCACCTGGCAGGGCCCGCGTGTCATCATCCGCAACTTCGTCCTCCCCGCTCCGCGCCACCCTGACGACGCTCCCCGCTGGCTCCGCACCGACACCATCCAGACCTTCGCCGATCTCAACCGCGCCGCCCGCGAAACCGAAGCCTCTCCCGACGCCTTCGAAGCCTCAGGCTCCAACACCGTCAGCGTCCCGCTCAACCTCCCGCCCGACCTCGACTACGCCGATCGCGAGAACCTCCCCCTCCGCCTCGACTACCGCTACAACTCCGTCGCCGTCGCCCAGGGCAGCAGCCTCCAGGTCTACCTCAACGGCGCCTACCTCAGCTCCACGCCACTCCCGCACGCCGACCGCGCCTCGCGCGTCCTCGAAACCCTCATTCCCGTTCCCGTGGCTGACCTCCACCCCTTCCGCAACCTCCTCCAGTTCCGCTTCGATCTCCACCCCGCCGCCAACCACGATTGCGCCGCGCCGCCCGCATCCATTGCGGCCGCCATCGTCCCGGACTCCGCGCTCGACCTCACCGGCATCTCCCAGTCCGCCGTCCTGCCCAACCTGCAGCTCTTCGCCTCCGCCGGCTTCCCCTTCACCCGCCTCGCCGACCTCGCCGAGACCACGGTCGTTCTCCCCAGCCAGCCCACGCCCGCCGAGCTCCAGTTGCTGCTCGGCCTCATGGGGCACTTCGGCGCGCAGACCGGCTATCCGGCCCTCCGCGTCACCATCGCCGGCCCCAACTCCCTCCAGCCCGGCCACGATTCTCTCGTCCTCGGCACCGTCTCCGACCAGCCCGCGCTCAACACCTTCGGTCGCGCCACACCCGTCCAGCTCGACCCCAACGGCCTCCACATCCAATCCTCCGCCGGCCTGCTCCGCGCAACACACTGGTGGCGCCCCTCGACCGCGGAGCAGGGAAGCGAACTC
>JAICMT010000232.1 GCA_025929125.1 Acidobacteriaceae bacterium
ATCCCCGGGACCAACCACATAGTTTGGTGTAACCGGGATATTCGTAGCGGGCGCAAACGTCGTCGGAAAGTAACTGAAGATCGACTCTCCAAAAACCGGCAACATGCGGCCCGTGCTGCGTTGAACCGCCAGTTGAAATTCAGTCGGCTTCGGCGGAGCGAGCAGCCCGAAGGCCAGCCTGCCTTGCGCCGTCATTGGCCAATATGCATTTTGACCATTCTGCTGCGATGACTGGGTAGTGTCTGATCCGCCGGTGCTACCTGGAAGCGCGCTGCCATACATATCCGTGAATGGATTGCTGCCATAGGTTCCGCTGCCGTAGGGATTGAACGAAATACAGTTCGGATTTGACGCCGCATAGGGGCTATTGCAGAGGTTCTGTTCCGAGGTAATCGCCCCCAATGGACTCTGACCGGGTAGCGAGCCAATTCCGTTTGACCCGAGCGGGGTCGTCTGCGATGTCCCTGAGGTGCCACTGGTCAGTTGAGCATCCAAGAGCGGAGCGGCGAACAAAAGGAGACTGCAGACGAGCGAAGCACTCCTGAGGAGGCACTTGCGTCTTTGGTTTTTTGGGTCTACGCCACTGACACGATCTGAAGCTCGGACGAATTGCTGCATGTGGATTCAGTTTACCCGATGGACAGTGTTCCAAACCGCCTAGTTGCTAGCCATCTCGTTTGCGCGAGCCGCTTCCGTTGCCCGTTGAGGAGTGCTTGCGGATCCTTTTGAGCACCTGGGCGAGTGTGGTCTCATTCATGGCCTCAATTCCGTCCTCGCGAGCGCGTCGCAGCAGCCCGGAGAGGGCGGGCTCCTCCAGCGCGAGCCAGTCGCCCTCCGTAGCAACGTAGACGTCGCCCAAGCCGATCTGCTTGGGAGGTAGCTTCAGGCGGGCGCCGCCGTGGGGCCCCTTGCGCTGCTCAATGAGCCCCTTCTTATGCAGCAGCAGGAAGCAGCGGCGGACCATCACCGCACTCTCAGCCAGTTTGCCAGCAATGTCAGCGGAGGTGTGCATGGATTCCGGCTCCGATGCGAGCACCGTAAGGATCCTGAGGCTAAGACCGAACCTGCCGCTTTGCGCCATGCAGTAAGCAAACTACCACAGCGAAGGTAGTGCCGCCCATGGTCCGCGGCGCCTTACAGGGAGCATGCGGTAGGCTTGCCAAGTGAATATTTTATTCGTGGGAGACGTATTCGGCTCGGCCGGACGCCGCATTGTTAGAGAGCACCTGCCTCACGTGATGGAGTCGAACGCCGTAGACCTGCTGGTGATTAACGGGGAAAATGCCGCCGGTGGCTTTGGCATCACGCCCGGCATCGCGGAAGAGCTCTTCGATCTAGGCGCGCACGTGATCACGACCGGAAATCACATCTGGGACAAGAAGGAGATATTCGAGTATATGTCGGTCCCAGAGGGCTCGCATGGCCGCGGGCGTCGGGTGCTTCGCCCGGCAAACTACGCGGTGGGAACTCCGGGATTCGGCATTTACCAGGGCGAACTGCCGGCTGGACAGCAGTATGCCGTTATCAATTTGCAGGGCCGGGTGTTCATGTCAAGCTGCGACGACCCCTTTCGCAAAATCAGAGAGCTGCTGGACAAGACCAGCGCAAAGGTAATCTTAGTGGACGTCCACGGCGAGGCTTCCAGCGAGAAGATGGCGCTCGGCTGGTATCTGGATGGCCGAGTGACCGCGGTGCTGGGCACGCATACGCATGTACCCACCGCCGACGAGCGAATTCTGCATAACGGCACTGCGTTCCAGACTGACGTGGGAATGAGCGGGCCATTCGATTCGGTCATCGGAGTCGAGACTGAACTGGTCGTGCAACGCTTTCTGACCGGAATGCCCGGTAAGTTCGAAGCAGCGAAGGCAAATCCGAAGATGTGCGCGACGCTCATCGAGTGCGACGGCGGGTCTGGGCGCGCTTCGCGAATCCGACGCATCATGCTGGGCGAATAGCCCCACCAGGGGAAAGCCACTCGCGGCTTTCAGCCTAGCGCGGGGCAATGCGAATGACGTTGGCGCGGCAGGACCGAATGTTCCGGCAGGCTTCTGGGTTGAGGTGCTTGTCCATGCATACCTCGACGGCAGTGAGATAGTTGTTGCCGCAACTTAGGGCGAAACTTTGTGGAGGAAAACTTGGATTCGCGCGGCTGAACTGCGCAAGCAGTTTGGCCGGGGCAATCGAGTCTGGCACTATCTGAGTTGTGGCGAAGGTGGACGGAATAGCGACAGAGCGAAAAGCGGTGCGGATTGCAAAGAAGTAGCCGTCCGGATTCAGCCCGCTGCACGTACCGTGTGCCTGCCACTCATGCAGGATGAGATCCACGGTGGGCATGATGTCCAGATAGGCAGCCGGATTGGGAGGCCTGCTCATTCCGGGGCAGTTCTCCGGATAAGTGCCATCGCTATTCTGGGGCCACAGTCCGTGGACGATAAAGCCCGGGCGCGCGGCACATTGCGCGTTACCCGGATGAGAGTGGCAGAACTCCGGCGACCATGACAGGTTGAGCAGGTAAAAATCGAAGTCGCCCGGCTGGGCATTCGCGGCTGGCCGTGAGCGGCGGCGAGTTGAGCTCTGCTGCAGAGTGACATCGGACCCGCCCCTCCCAGCCGATGTCGTGCGCGGCGTGGGCTCAGGCTTCGGAGGTCTGCACCCGGCTGCGAACAGCACCAAGGCAGCGAGTGTGACAAGAGAGAGGGAAGACGTCTTCAAAGCTGCACCTCGCGGACTTGGATTCATACCCATCCTGAACGCCTTAACGCTACACTGTGGCCGGCTGGGATGGGCAATGGGCGGTGCTTCCGCAAGCCATCGTGAGGCATGAGCAACCTGAACCCTGGCGCGGGAGAGTCGATATGGCTGGATCGATTCGGATTGGCATCGACCTTGGGGGAACCAAGATTGAGGGAATCGCGTTGGACGAAGCAGGTGCTGAGCTTGCCCGAGTGAGGATCTCGACGCCACGCGATGACTATGGCGCTACCGTGGGTGCCATTGCGGAGGTAGTTGCAGACCTTGAGCGGCGCGCCGGAGGAATTGCCGCAGTACGCGAAGAGACAAAGATTGGCGTCGGCATTCCCGGCAGCATCGTTCGGGCGACCGGTCTGGTAAAAAATGCAAATTCCACATGGCTGAATGGCCGCCCTCTGGAGCGCGATCTTGAGGAGGCGCTCGGCAGACCTGTGCGTTGCGCGAACGACGCGAACTGCCTTGCCGTGTCTGAAGCGACAGACGGCGCTGCCGCGGGTGCTGAAGCTGTGTTCGCGGTCATCCTCGGAACGGGATGCGGCGGCGGGATTGCGGTGAACGGCAAAGTCCATGTCGGACCCAATAACCTGGCCGGAGAATGGGGTCACAATCCACTGCCCTGGGCAACCGAGGACGAGCTGCCAGGCCCTCACTGTTACTGCGGCCGCTGCGGATGTATCGAGACCTGGATCTCGGGCACCGGACTTGCGCGGGATCATCGTACGGTCCACCCTCCGGAGGGCCGACCCCTGACCGGTCCAGAGATCGTCGCCGCTGCCGAGGCAGGCGACACTGCAGCGCAGGAGAGCCTCGCCAGACTGGACTCGCGAATCGGCCGCGCCATGGCCTCGGTAATCCACGTATTGGATCCAGATGTCATTGTGGTTGGCGGTGGACTCTCGCGGCTGGACCGGATCTACACCAACGTGCCTTCCATAATTTCGAAGTACCTGTTTGGCGGAGGTGATTTACAGACGCCGATCCGCCCGGCGAAGCATGGAGATGCCAGCGGCGTGCGCGGTGCTGCCTGGCTGTGGGAGAACTGAGCCTCTCAGCGCCGGCGCGCGAGGGCTACACGTGGAATCTGCTGCAGGTCCGGGACAAAGCTGACCTCTCTCCATCCGCTGAGCAGACCGGCAAGCGCCTCGCGCTGTCCGTGCCCGATCTCAAGCGCGAGCAGGCCACCGGGTTTGAGCGCGGACTCTGCCTCTGGGATCAGTCTGCGGTAAACATCGAGACCGTTGCCGGGGGCGAACAACGCAGCCGCGGGCTCAAACTCACGAACTTCAGGATGCATGTCCTTGCCGTCGGACA
>JAICMT010000316.1 GCA_025929125.1 Acidobacteriaceae bacterium
TCGCGCGATAACAGCGTATCCTGCGCCAGCTGTCACGATCCGGCCAAGGCCTTTACCGATGGCCGCGCCGTTTCCGCCGGAGTGGCAGGAAGCCTGGGCGTGCGCAACGCTCCCACCGTACTCAACGCGGCCTACCTGAAGACACTCTTCTGGGACGGTCGCGCGAACAGTCTCGAGGACCAGTCCGGCAGCCCGATGCAGAATTCCGTTGAGATGGACCAGAATCATATGCTGACGGTCTTCCGCGTCAATGCCGATCCGGAATATCGCGCTCTGGCCTCGAAGGCCTTCGGTTCCCCGTCCCTTGATCTGTTGCGCGTAGAGAAGGCGATTGCCGGCTTTGAGCGCACACTGCTCAGCGGGGACTCTCCTTTCGACCGCTATCAGTATGGCGGCGACAAATCCGCTCTCACGGCCAGCCAGATCAGGGGGCTTGTCATCTTCAAGGACCCGGCGCGCGGAAACTGCGCCACCTGCCATTCAATTTCCGATCGCTCCGCCCTGTTCACCGACCAGAAGTTTCACGATATCGGAGTCGGAGTCGCCGATGATGGTTCCCTTACCGATACGGGCCGCTTCCAGGTCACCGGCAATCCGGCGGATCGAGGTGCATTCCGGACCCCCTCCCTGCGCGATGTGGCACTCACCGCACCCTATATGCACGACGGCAGCGAGAAGACCCTGAAGCAGGTCATCGACTTCTACGCGGGCAAAGGAAACTCCAACCCAAACCTTGATCCCGAGATGCTGAAGATACACTTGTCTGACCAGGATCGGAGCGATCTGGTGGATTTCCTAAAAGCTCTCAACGGCAACCAGCCCGGCCAGACTGCCGGATCCGGCTCTCCAAGGCAGGAACCATGAAGCGATTTCTTCTCGTGCTCTTCGCAATGTCTCTACTGGGCGGATGCTCGCGCGAACGCAGCAACGCCAATGCGCCCCAGCCTGCCGCCACTCCGAAGCCCGTTTACTTCAAAGTCGACCCAGCGAGTGCGGGTTCCATCTCGGGCACGGTTCACTGGAACGGTCCGCGTCCTTCGCCGATCCCGATCGATATGTCGGGCGATCCGGCCTGCGTCGCAGCGAATAAGGGAAAGGTCTACGACCAGTCGGTCTTGCTAGGGAAGCACAAAGAAGTCGAAAACGCATTCGTCTATATCAAGTCCGGACTGGAGGGCCAGACCTTTGCGCCTCCGTCAACTGCAGTCACCATTGACCAGCGCGGGTGCTGGTTTCATCCGCGCATCCTCGGCGTTCAAACCGGGCAGGAAGTCGACATCGTCAATTCGGACCCGGTCACTCACAACATCCATCCCATGGCTCACATCAATCGCGAGTGGAACCACAGCCAGGGCCCCGGCGATCCCCCGCTGCACCGCCGATTCCTCAAGCCGGAGATCATGATCCCGGTGAAGTGCAACATCCACAGCTGGATGCACGCGTACATCGGCGTACTGGATCATCCGTATTTTGCCGTCACCACGGCAGACGGCAAATTTACCCTGCCGAACCTTCCTCCCGGCACCTACACCATCGCTCTCTGGCACGAGAAGCTGGGCACGCAGGAGCAGCAGATCACGGTTCCTCCTCACGGCTCAGAGGTCGTCAATTTCGATCTCAAACCCAGGTAAATCCATCGAACCACAACCAGTCTTCGGACCGGAACTCATGAATGGCGGTCGCATGCTGAAGATCACCCCTGCCCTGCTCCTCTTGCTTGCTTTGCCGCTCGCGGGCTGCAAATCCACTAAGAACCAGCCTGCCGAATCACAGGCCCCCTCTGGCCCGCGTCTCTACGTCACCAACGAGGTCTCCGGTGATCTCAGCGTTCTGGACACAAAGAACTTCACCAGCCTCGCCACCATCCCGCTTGGAAAACGTCCGCGCGGAATCCATCCCAGCCCTGACCACAAGTTCCTGTACGTCGCGCTCAGCGGAACACCCATTGGCGGTCCGGATGTTGACGAGAGCACCTTGCCTCCTCCGGACCGTTCGGCCGATGGAATTGGCGTCTTCGACGTCCAAGCCAACAAGCTGGTCAGAACTATTCCCGGCGGAGCGGACCCTGAAAACTTTGACGTCAGCGCGGACGGCAAATACATCTTCGTCTCCAACGAGGACACCTCCGCCGTGAGCCAGATCGACATCGCCGCAGGAAAAGTGATCAAGTCATTCCCGGTGGGCGCCGAGCCCGAGGGCGTCAAAATCGCTCCCGACAACAAACTCGTCTACATCACTTCGGAGGAGACCGGGCAGCTGTTTATCCTGGACCCGGCTCTGAGCAAGATCATCGGCTCGATTAAGGTCGGGCACCGCCCGCGCTCCATCGCATTCATGCCCGACGGCAAGACCGCCTACGTAAACGCGGAGAACGATGGCAATGTGGTCATCGTTGACACCGTGAAGCGAAAGATGACCGGCACGATCCAACTGGGAACGCCGGGACAGATTAAGCCCATGGCGCTGCTTCTCTCCCCCGACGCCAGCCGGCTCTACGTCAGCACCGGACGGGGCCAGAAGGTGTTTACGATCGATACAGCCTCGAATAAGGTTCTCAGCTCCGTGGTCGTGGGTAAGCGTCCCTGGGGAATCGCCCTCTCCTACGACGGCCGCACGCTATACACCGCGAACGGACCCTCCAACGACGTCTCCGTCGTGGACCTCGCAACGAACTCCGTGATCCACCGCATCAAGGCGGGCACCGGGCCGTGGGGAATCGTCGTGCTCGATGCACCCGGCGATCATTGATTGCTTCAACCTCCTAAGTTGACTAGCTGATTCGCAGCCGCACGCTTTCCGCTGTTGCTTTCTTAGACCGCCTCCTCCCGCCAGTCCCATGGAGACTTGCGTTACCCTTGGACCTATGTCTGAGAACACCTCGCGAAAACTGCTCTGCGTAACCGCCCATCCCGATGACGAGTGCTTCGCCTTTGGCGGGGCGTTGATGCTGGCCGTCGAAGCAGGACACGAGGTTGCCGTCCTGTGTTTTACGGACGGGCAGGCCGCCACCAACCGGGTGGGCGCCGAATCCAACGAGCATCTGGGAGAATTGCGGCGAAAGGAGTTCGCTGCCTCCTGCAAGATTCTGGGTGTCCAGCACTGCGAAGTCCTCGGCTACCAGGACGCCCAGCTGGAGTTTGCGGACTTCTCCGACACCGCGGCAAAGCTGGTCAAGCGCATCCGCGAATGGAAGCCGGACATCATCCTCACCTTCGGCCTGGACGGCGCAATGAACACACA
>JAICMT010000162.1 GCA_025929125.1 Acidobacteriaceae bacterium
CCGACGACTTCGCGGTCGGGGAAGCAGTCGGCGATCGTGTTCAACGCATGACGATCGTTGGCGTCGTTGAACGTAGGAACCAGCACCAGCCCGTTGGCAATGTAGAAGTTGGCATAGCTTGCCGGGAGCCGCTGCCCCTGGAACAGCACAGGGGAAGGCATCGGCAGCTCGCGAATCTCGAACGGCTTGCCCTTCAGGTTCCGCGCCGCACGCAGACGCTCCAGATTCTCCGCCAGCGGAAGGTGATTCTCATCCGAGGTGTTCGGCTCTACGCAGGTGAGGATCGTGTTCGGCTCCACGAAGCGCGCGATGTCGTCGACATGTCCATGCGTGTCGTCGCCCGCACAGCCGCGGTGTAGCCAGACGGTCTTCTCGATACCCAGATACTCCGCGAACGCCTGCTCCAGCGCAGCGCGGGTGACCTCCTCGTCGCCTAGCCCGGGATTGCGCTGCTGCACCTCTGAGAGCAGGCACTCCTCGGTGGTGAGGAGGATGCCGGCGCCGCTAACGTCGATCGATCCTCCTTCGAGCACGAGCCGATGTGGCCTGCCGGCGGCATCTTCGATCTGCGGCTTGATCTCTTGCAGCCCGTAGTGCTTCGCAACCTGATGCGGCACCTGATCGTCGCGCTTCCAGTTGTCGTACTTCGCCCACGCGTTGAACTTCCAGTTTGTGATTGCCAATTGCCCCTCGGGCTTGCGCACGAAGATTGGGCCGGAGTCGCGCAGCCACACACGGTCTGTTTGCCACTGATGAAAGTGAATGCGCGCGAGGTTGGCGCCGCCCCTTCGCAGGACGGAGGTCGCAGACCGCTCGGCGGTCGCATTGTTTACCAGAATGTGCACGTCTTCCACGCGCGAGAGCTGGCGAACAATCTCGGCGTATACCCAGGCAATCGGGCGAAACTTGCCCGGCCAGTCTTCCGGATTGTGCGGCCACGCGATCCAGGTTGCGGCGTGCGGCTCCCACTCAGCGGGCATGCGGTAATCAGGTGCGTTCATCTGCTAACAGGCTAACGCACTCGGAATCGCCCGCTGGCGAATCCGGCCATTCACAGAGAGGAGAAGTCCACCGTGATGGTCGTAGTAACATCCGTCGGCTGTCCATTGACCATGTAAGGCCGATATCGCCACGCCGAGACCGCGTCCAGCGCCGGCTGGCGCAGCTCTTGAGGACCATCGAGCACGTGTAGCCCTGTCACCGAGCCGTCTCTGCTGATATGAGCCTGCAGCCGCACCACACCGGTCAGGCCGCTCTGTCGGACACTCTCCGGAATGATGGGAACCCGTGAAATGACCAGATGAGAGTTCATGGTGGTTTCCGGCACCTTCACCTCTTCACCGGAGGTCACGTCCGGAATCGGAATGACGGCAGGAGGAGTGCGGTCCTGGCGTGCGGCTTCGACCGCCATCCTCTGCTCCGGAGTCAGGGGCTCTCTCGAAGGCTGCGGGAGGGGCGCGGCCTCTCGGGGCGCGCGGCTTACAGAGGCCGCTGGATTCGAGTTCGCGGGAGCCGAGGCGATCGGGCCGGCTGCTGCGGACGGAATCGCCGGAGTTTTAGTAGCTGGCGTTACGGGCGGAGCCACGGCCGCTGGAGGTGCCGCGGCAGCTTCCGGCGCAGCGCTTTGCATGGGCTCTCCGTGCCATGCGGTTACGGCCGAGTCGTATCCGGCGTGGGTTGCAGTCTTGACCCGCTCCCACCCGCCACTGCGGCTGACGACGTACCCTGCGCCGGCGAGGAAGAGAACAACTAGAACGCCGATCACTGGGCCCGCAGCGATGGACCGGCGAGGAGCCGATTCGGCATAGCTGGACAGCGGAGCTGCTCCCCTTGCTGAACGACCCGCAAGAAGTGGCTCGTCAGCGGGCATTGCTGTTGTCGCGCGGCTGGGGTATGAAGCGGGTTCCGAAGCGCGCCTGTGCGGGATGGCTTCCGGCTCCGGCATCAGGACCAGCCGCGCGCTGTCTTCGGCGGCAGCGGCGGCAGCAAGATTCCGTTCCTTTCGCGCGGCGCGCTTTGACTCGGCAGAGCGCGATGGCCGGGTGCTGCTCCGCATGGGAAGGATCCGCTCTTCCGACGGATGGTTGGTTGGGGGAGCGGCTTGTGGGATGGCCGCGAGCGGCTCAGCCGGTACCGCCTGGTTAACCTCTTTCAGCTCGTCTGTCGGTACGTCCTGACCATTGAGCATGCGTTGGAGGCGTTCCAGCAGGATCCGGTGCGAAGGCCCAGCCTCGCGAACCTCATCGATTGTGCGGCCGGTGACCGCCTCGGTGATGGCGGTGAGAACTGTGTCGGTCCCGGCAGACTGCTTCTCTGTCATTCCGGCTACGGCAGACCAGAAATGCATCGCAAAATGCTTGTTCACGCCCAGCTCGCGGAGCAAGGCAGGCAAGCAGTTCAGATCGCCGCAGGGCACATTGTGGCGAGCGCAGACCGCCAGAAATTCGCGTACATTGCGGCTGGCGGGCGCAGTCGGAAGCGTATTGGCGTTGGCAGGCATCCCTAGGAATAGGATGCCTGAGGGAGACGGCGAAGTCACCCTCCGGACGGTTACCTAAGTTACGATACCCGTGCTCGAATCAGGCTAAGTGACTGGAAATCCTCTGCTACGAAATCCAAGATAAAAATGGCGGCGATTCGACTCAGGGAACCGGTTCCATGGTCACTTCAAGTTCCTGGTGACGGTTGGTGTCCTCGATGTCAAAGCTGCCCAGCCGGAGCGGTTTGCCGGGTGTCAGGTAGGAAGCGCCTTTGATAGTTGATTGCCGGATGACAGGATCCTGCGTCGCTTCGCCGGCTTTCAGCTCCGCGGGTGTAGTCGACTGCTCAACGGAGGTACGCAGACGGATGCCTTGCGCGCTGACATCCATGCTGGCGGTGAAACTCATTCCGACATCGATGTACGTGACCTGCGTCTCGTGTTGAGCATTGGAGCCTGTCGCTATCGGGATGCGGCTGCCCTGCTTCATCGAGGATTCCTGGCCCGGAGTCACGATCATGGAGTAGCGGTGGGTTGAGATGCGAGTGGTGCCCTCCAGATCGGTGACCACGTAAGTAAGCCGATAATTCGGCTTGGGACGGTCCAGCTCCGAGATCATGCGTTGCGCAAGCGCCATCTGGTCTGGCTGGGCGCATATCGCAATCGCGTACTGGTTGGGAACAACAAATGATTTTGCGTCCGGCGGTAGTATCTGGCGAAGAGCCGTGAAGATTTCATTCGCGTCCTGCTGCTGGGTCGCGTTCTGAAGGTGGAACACACGCACATTCTCGGTGGTAGGACTGGAGCACTGGAGCACTCGGACCGGTCTCTGATCAGCCTTCTGATCAGCGGCCGCAGTTTGGGCAAAGGCGGTCGCACTGGAAAGCAGAGCGGGTAGAAAGATAGAGCTCAGAATAGCGTTGCGGATGCGCTGCGGGTTCATTCGGTCACTCCTGTGTCTTGCGGGGGTGGAGGTGGAGGCGTGAAGAATTTCTGGAACGCCGCGCTCTCCTGCTGAGCGATCTGCGCCCTTGCCTCAAAGCTCAGGTCGGTAAGTTCAGCAGGCCGGGCTCCATGGACAAGGCGAACGAGCTGCTGCTCCTCTCGGGTCAGTGCGCGCTCCTGTAGTGGACTGCGAGGCTCTGTTGACGGCTGTTTCGCGGATGGTTCCCAGCGCCGCATTCGACCCACGGTGGCCGGGTGGGCACATGGCGCTGATTCCGTCGCGCCGCTTGAAACTGGCAGAATGCGCTTACTGATCGGTTTGGAGGCAGGCGCCGCCGCCGTGTTTGCGGCCTGCTCCGCACGTTCGTGGTGCACTCTCCAGGACTCAATCAGCACTCCGGAGCAGAGCAGGCCGGCAAGGGCCGCTCCGGTGAGCATTCCCAACCACCAGGCGCGATCAGGTCGCCACTTCAAGCGCCTCGCGACGTGCCCTTCCTGGGCGCGATACTGAAGCCGTTGCTGGATGCGCGCCTCCATGCCGTCGGGCGGCGTGGCCGCGGCCAGCGCGGAGAGCGTTCTGTCGATGGTGTCGTCATGTCTGTGTTTCATAAGTGAGTCCTTCAGTCTGGAAGCCTCTCCCGCAACCGAGCGCGGGCGCGAAAGATCAGGGAACGCACGCCCGATTCGCTCTTGCCCATCACCGCTGCGATTTCAGCATTCGATAGTTCTTGCATCGCGGATAGAAGCAGGGCCTGGCGCTCGTATTTTGGCAGCCGCTCGATTGCATGCAGCACTTGCCGCATCCGCTGAGCGTCTTCAAAGAGCCGATCCGTGGGTGCTTCGCGCGAGGCCAGCTCAGCCAGGAACAAATCCTCCATCTGGTCCGGACGTACTTTGCGGCGGCGATCGATTGCCAGGTTCCACGTAATTCGCACCAGCCATGGGCGAATCTCAGCGATTCGGACGAGCTCAGCCTCACGCTCCAGAACTCGCAGAAAGACGTCCTGCACAATGTCCTCTGCCTCGGCGCTGTTTCGCACCACAGAGAGCGCCACGCGATAAAGCAGGCCGGAGTAGTCGCGCACGAGCGCGGCCAGATCGGGCCCGGCGAGAACCCTTTCTGCTGAGAACACGGTCAAGCTCTGTTCCCCGATCGCTTCCATGAATTCCTTCTGCAGCAAAGACGTTTGCGGTCCGGAGTCCGCTCGGATTTTTCGTGTATCGAGGGGTTCACTGCGGCACGCACCAGCTACGCAACGCCGCTCGCATGGTTGAACCCCGGTACAATAGACCCCGGCAGCCTGGAAGGACCTTACAACATGAGTTGGTTCAAGCGGGAAGAGAACGAGATCGTCAACGACGCGCGTAAGACGGTGCGGACCGAGGGGCTCTGGACACAATGCGGAAGCTGCCGTCAGGCCATCTTCCGGAAGGACCTGGAAGAGAACCTGAACGTCTGCCCCAAGTGCGGCTATCACTTCCGTATCGATGCGCGGCGCCGGATTGATCTGCTGCTGGACCCTGGGTACGAGCTAGTGGACCTGGATCTGCGTTCGACCGATCCGCTCGACTTCTCCGACCTGAAGAAGTACAGGCACAG